>JBAYGQ010000123.1:0-6761 GCA_041666585.1 Bacteroidota bacterium | reverse complement strand
GGACTTGTATGATAATGTTGCAAGAGATACAGGTATTGCAAATTTACTTTATAAAACTCAACCCGGGAAAAAAGATGATTACGGTATCAGATTCAGAAGGATTTTCTTAACTTATGATTATGATATTTCTTCTAAGTTGTCAGCAAGATTCAGATTGGAAGCTAATGACGAATCGCTAAATGTAAACGGTACAATCGGAGTATTTTTGAAAGACGCATACGTTGAATGGAAAGAGATTTTTGAAGGAGCCAAGCTGACCGTCGGGATGCAACCTACCTTTGCTTTCGACTTGACAGAACTGCTGTACGGCTATCGTTCATTAGACAAAACTATGCTTGATTTAAGAGGTATAATAGCTTCAAGAGACATTGCAGTATCTTTAACAGGTCAGGTTGATAAAGAAGGTATGTTCAATTACGGACTAATGTTTGGAAACAACAGCGGCAATTCACCTGAATCGAATAAATTCAAGCGCATTGCAGGAAGAATTTATGTTAAACCTATTAGAAATTTACATATTGCTGTTTATGGTGATCTGCGGCATCAAGCTAACAGCATGGACCAACTCTGCTTTTCAGGATTAATAGGATACATGGAAAAAGGAGAATACTCTTTAGGATTAGAAGCATTTTCACAAAGTAATAACGATTCTTATCAGAAAAACGGTAAAAGTGCAACCCAAAATCAACTCGGTTTCTCTATTTTTGGCACTTACAACATTATGCCGGAGTTGGCGTTAACAGCACGATACGATATGTTTGACAATAATATCGACACGGACGTAAAAGGCGATTCCAGAAACTATATCGTTGCAGGTTTGGACTGGAAAGTTGACAAAAAGTTTTCAATTATTCCGAATATCCAGTACGAAACTTATGAACAGATACCTAATTCAACTTGGGAGATTAAGCCGTCTCTTACTGCAAGAATTACTTTTGTATATAATTATTAAATTATGTAACTCATATAATTTGGATAGTAGAAAGAAAATTAAGAAATTACGAAATTTTATTGAACCTGTTTCAGATAATACCTGAGACAGGTTTTTTTGTTTTAATAATTGAGAAATTTTGATTTAAGAGTATAATATTATTTTTTAAAATTTCAAAAAGAAACACTTTATTAGTAATTTTGTAAAAAACTAACGCGATGAAAACGATGAAAAAAATTATTTATTTACTCGCTTTTTTCACTACATTAACTTTGCAGGCTCAAATTAATGTTGACAGCCTTGAAAGTTCTTTACCGGGATTGCAGGAAAAGGATAAAATCGCTGTATTGAATAAGCTTTCAAAATTCTATCGCAATTTGTATCCTGAAAGATGTATTGAACTCGGTAAACAATCTTTGGCATTATCTCAGAAACTCGGAATGAAAAAAGAACAAGCCGAAGCTACCTTGTACATCGGAGCTGGATACACATATTTAATTAATCCTACCGAAGCGATGGAAAGTTTTTGGAAAGCTATTAAACTATGCGAGGAGCTTGACTTTAAAGAGGGAATTTCTTTTGCTTACAGGTATTTGGGAATTTGTTATTCTTACAAAGGGGACAATAAAAATGCTTATAATTATTATATGTCTGCTATTGATATCGGTAATAAAGTAGGATATTATGAGGGAATTGCCAACAGCTATAACAATATAGCAGAAATGTACTGGACACAGGGCGATTCTAAAAATAACATTGATTATTTGAACAAGGCAATTGAATATTACAATAAAGCCGGAATGATTGAATATGTTCTTAATCTAAATCTTAAAATCGGAGGTATATATAAGAACGACGGAAACTACGACAAAGCTGTTGAATATTATCAGAAATCCTTTAATCTTGCCAAAGAAAAAAAGAGTAAATATTTAACTTCAGTAGCTTACTTTTCTATTTCATCAATTTATGCAAGTTGGGATGACTTTACAAAAGCTATTGAATACGGCTCTAAGGGCTTACAACTTGCAAAAGAGTCTTCTCCGAAATTTGTTTATGCAGAAAATTTAGCAGGTGTAGGTCACTTTTTTGCATATTCTGTAAAAGATTTTCCTAAGAGCTTAAAAATCTATGAGGAAGCTCTGAAAATATATAAAGATTTAAATTATTCATATATGGTTGCAAAAATACAAAATGAAATCGGCTGGGTGTATCTGAAAATGAAAGATTTCAAACATGCACTTGCTAACGAGTTTACTTGTCTGAAAGTTTTCGAGAATATGCAACGTGATTTGGAGATTGCGAGTACTTTAATTATCATCGGTCAAATGTATCATGAATCCGGAGAAAATAAAAAAGCTCTTGAATACTTGAACAAAGGTTTATTAATTCAGGAAAAACTCGGATTGAAACCGGGTTTGCAATTGTGCTACTTAAATCTGGGGAAAACTTATTCAGCACTTAATCAATACGTTAATGCAAAAAAATATTTTCTCAAATGCTTAGATGTTTCAAAGTCTCTTCATACTGACGAGCAGATTTCCGAAGTATATTCACTCTTATCTGATTTGCTTTCCAAGAAAGGAGATTGGAAAGGTGCATTGTATTATTCTAAGCTTTACTCCGAGCTAAAAGTTGAAATTTATAATGATAAAAGAGGCAAAGGATTGTCGGATATAAAAGTAAAATACGAACTTGAAAAAAAAGATAAAGAGATATTAATATTTAAGCAAACTCAGGAATTAGAGCGTGCAAAAGAAAAAAATGTTCAGTATATCCTGATTAGCGGATTGATATTATTGCTGGCTCTGGCGGGATTCGTATTCAGCCGTTATCAGTTGAAAAAGAAACACAGCCTTTTGCTTGAAGCCAAGAATAAAGAGATGAATGAAACAAACAGCAGACTTACTGAATCTGAAGAAAATCTTAAGAAACTTAATTTAACTAAGGACAACTACCTTTCAATTATCAATAAAGAGTTGTCACAAGCCGCTGATTATGTGCTTTCGCTTTTGCCGAAGACTATTAATAACGGCACTGTTCATACAGAATGGCTCTTTAAACCCTCCACACAGCTCGGAGGGGATTCATTAGGATACCACTGGATTGATAAAGATAATTTCGCCTTTTATCTGCTTGATGTATGCGGACACGGTGTAGGCTCTGCATTGCACTCTGTTTCTGTATTGAATGCACTAAGATTCCAGACTTTACCTAACACAGACTTCACAAAACCTGAGCAGGTACTTGTCGCTCTGAACAATGCTTTTCAGATGCGGGAGCATAACGGCTTATACTTCACAATCTGGTATGGTGTTTACAATTTGAAAACAAGAAGAATGAATTATTCAAGCGCGGGACATCCCCCTGCTTTGCTGATTAAAAGCTATAAGGAATGTGAGTTTTTACGTGTTCCGAACTTCAGCGTAGGAGGAGTAAAAGCTTTTGATTATTCAAGTGAATCACTTGAAGTTCCTGTTGACGCTAATATATTTCTTTTCTCAGACGGTGTGTATGAAATCAATCCGGCGGATAATCAAAGCTGGGATTTGACTTCACTTTGCGAATATCTGAAAAACAATTTTTCCGGTAATAATTTTAAATTGAATAATATTTATTCAATAGTTCAGGAATTAAATAAATCAGTTATTTTAGATGATGATTTTTCAATTTTGAGAATTGTTTTTCCGAAGTGTAATACAAAAAAATCTTAGTTCAGGATTGTACATTTACATCAAAAAAGAAAAAAACTCTCAATCCAACGCAGAGCATTGGATTGAGAGAGGGAATTCAAACATATTCTTCTAGAATCCGAAAGTAAATCCTACAAGAAACAGTACCATATCAGTTTTAGATTTAAATTCAGTAAGTTGTACAGATGTTTGGTGAGTAGATTGATCAATATTGGCTTTCCACCAGCTCGCTTTATCTCCTTTGGAATAACGCATTTTCAACTCAAGATTTACAGTATTATGCATTGCAGGAAGAGTAACTATATCAGCTAATTTAACAATCAATCCTACACTGGCTCCATAGCAAAATGAAGCACTGTATTTATTTTCAGAAGTGTTATAGTTGTAATCTAATTGAAATGAAGTTTTATAGCTTGTATTTAAATTAAATATATTTACACCTGCAAAAGCTTCAACATAAGGATAAACCCAATTCAACAAATTAGGTTGAATTCTTACAAAAGCAGTAATAGGAATAATCATACTTTGAGTAGTTAAAGTGTCTTTAAGTGGATGAGGCAAGCCATAAGGATCGTACCAATACCAATTACCAATAACTTCGTTGCTTCCTGAGAAAAGTACATCTCCCTGTAAACCTAATACAAGCGGGAGTGGATCGGGATACCATGCTCCATAAAGAGAAAAGCCCTGTGCTGTTTTTTGCATATTATCGAAATATTCTCCTTGCGGTACCATGTTGGTAAAAGTAATTCCGAAAAAGCCGTGCAGAGGTTTGGTTTTTAGCCTTTCAATCTGCTGTTCATCAGAGGTTGTTCGAGTTGTGACAGTTTTTCCTTTTTGTGTACCACCTGCTTGTGCAAGAATTTCAGCAGGATTAGCAAGAAAAGATAAAAGCATTATAGCGAAAATAATAATAGATATTTTTGTAAATGAATTTTTCATAACAACCCCAACAATTATACATTATATTTTTTTAATTTAATTAATTCTTTAATTAATTTCAACCGGCATACCGTTTTTCAAAGACAGCTCCGCCGCAAAAGTAGCAAGTGTAACCGCCCGTATTTGCTCATAAGAAATCGGGAATGGTTTGCCTTCTTTGATTGAAGCAACAACCGCTTTTACTTCTTCTGTGTGTCCTTTTTTTCCGTCTAAAGTGATTTTCTTATTCTTGCCTGCTCTGAATAATTCTACAGTCTGGAAGTTATTCATTATTGCAACGCTTCCCTCGCAGAACACTGTGCAATACTCCTTCGGTACTGATGGGTCACCATTGGAGAAGTACTCGAGCGAACCTATTGAACCGTCAGAAAATTTGATAGTAATTAAAACGGTATCGTGATTTTTAATATCTTTATTATCGGAAGAAATTGATTCTGCATAAATCTTAACAGGTAAAGCTTTAGTAAGATAAACCATGCAGTCAATAAAATGGCATGCTTCTCCGATTATTCTTCCACCCTGCTCAGGATGCTGAATCCAGTGATTAAGCGGGATATGTCCGGCATTAACTCTGTATGAAACAGACATCGGATCTTTACGCATTTTGAAAAAGTCGGAAATAATAGTAAAAGATTTTGAGAAGCGGCGGTTGAAGCCGACCATCACATTACCGTTTTGTTTCTTAACTGTCTCATCAATTTGCATTAATTCTTCTGAATTGATTGCAAGCGGCTTTTCGACAAAAACAGGTTTACCTGCTGAAATGGATTCAACAACATACTTTGCATGAGAATCGTGTTTGCTGGCACAAAATACAAGATTCACAGCGGGATTATTTATTAACTCCGATGAATCGGTTGTGCTGAATTTAAAACCGAACCGTTTAGCCACAGACACCGCATTTACGGGTGTAGCTGTCGAGACTACAACAAAATCAACTACTGAACTCTGCAAAGGGGGAATAAGAAAATTCTGAGCAAATGAACCAGCCCCGATAAAACCTATTCCGATTTGTGATTTTGCTTTCCACTCAGGTTTAGAGACTACTGTTTTGTTATTTGCGTTCTCTCTTTCAGGATAATTCAGAACAATCCCCAGATAAGGTTCATTTATCTTTCCGGAAATTAAATCATAGGCTTTTGCGGCATCATTTATATCAAATTTATGTGTTGTCAGAATATCAGTATCGAATTTATTTTGTGACATCAGGTCAAGTACAGCCTGCATATTGCGGTTCTCGGTCCAACGTACAAATGCTGGAGGATAGTCATTACCCGTCACTTCGTAATTTGCATCGTACCTGCCGGGACCATAACTACAGGAAATCGTAATATCAAGTTCTTTCTCATAAAACGGAGAGCGGGGAAGATTCATTCCCACTGCTCCGACGACGACAACCTTACCTTTTTTGCGGGCAAATTTTACTGCAAGCTCTATCGGAATATTTGAACCGGTACTTGCCGTAAGCAGTATTGCATCACATCCTAAACCGTTTGTAAATGCACTGACACTTTTTATTGCTTCGGAACTGCTCTCATAAACTGCATCGCATCCGAGTTTGAGAGCTCGGTCGAACATATCCTTGTTTATGTCGAGACCGACAACTCTGCACCCTGAAGATTTCAGCAATTGTACCGTGATTTGACCTAACAGACCTAATCCGATTACAGCAACTGTTTCTCCGAGACGCAGGTCTGCCTGTCGCACCCCCTGAAGTGCTATTGAGGCTACTGTAGTGTAAGATGCGGATTCGAATGAAACATTTTCAGGTATGCGGACAGCAAGATTTTTCGGTACAGAAATAATTTCTGAATGAACTGCATATCCGGCACCTGCACAAGCGACACGATCTCCTACAGAAAACTCATCGCAATCGGATTCAATAACTACTCCTGATGCGGAGTATCCAAGCACTTTGAAAGAATCAAGCTTTGCACGTACCCTTTTGAGTGTACTAATTACACCTTCCTTTTTGATAAAATCCATAACCAGCTTAACCTGGTCGGGTTGTTTTTTGGCTCTTTGAATCAGAGAGGATTGTGCGGTGGTTACTGATGTTTTTTCAGTTCCGGCACTTATCAGAGAACTGACGGTACGTACCAGAATACCACCCGGAAAACACTCGGGAGCCGGTACTTCTTCGACTAACATCTCACCTGTTTTTTGGTATTGCAATATTTGAAGCATATTCCGATTTT
>JBAYGQ010000122.1:0-6767 GCA_041666585.1 Bacteroidota bacterium | reverse complement strand
ATAACTATTGCAACTGAAATTGTGAACAAATCTATTGCAAATAACTACACTGGAATATTTGAGCCTCAAATTAAATCTACAAGCAAGAATACACCCGCCCCCTACGTTAATCAGGGTCAGGATATACTCGCTAAAGCGAAAGCAAAAATGGAAGGGACTTATAATGAAAATGAATAAATAAAATTAAATTATGAAAAGAAAATTAGCTACAATTCAGGTAATTGAAAACATTGAAACAATTAAGGATGCTGATGCAATAGTCGTATGCGGTGTATTGGGTTGGGAATGTGTTATTAAAAAAGATGAGTTTAATGTAGGCGATAAAATAATTTATTGTGATTAAATTTGGAAAATTAATTAATACGTAGTATATTTGCAATATATTATAACCTACTAACATGAAAAAAGAAAAAGACATTTTAATTAGAATTGATTTAGAACTTAAAAGGAAAGTTCAAGAAAAGGCAAAACTACTTGGACTTTCTGTTTCATCTTACATTAGAACCCTTTTAATAAGGGAGGTTCCTAATGTATAATTTTGAATATACCATAGGTTCTAAAATACATAACTGGACAGTAATGTCTGATGTATTTAGAAATAAATGGAATAAAAAAAGTATAATATGTAAATGTACATGTGGGACAATTCAAAATCATGAATTATCTAAAATATCCTTTACTAAATGGTGTAGGAAGTGTTATATAAAATCAAAAGAAAAATCTAAAGAAAAGATTAGTGAGTATAGAAGATTTTGGGGTACTAAGAAGAAATATAATGTTGACAAAGAGGTATTCTTAAAAATGTGGGAACATCAAAAAGGAAAATGTGCTATTTGTGAAAATGATATGATAATGACTCAGGCAACAAAGGGTCAATCTTTAGATACTGTATCAATAGACCATAATCATAAAACAAAAAGAACAAGAGGTCTGTTATGTAATAGATGTAATAAGGGTATTGGTTCGTTGAGAGAAAATGTTGAAATATTAGAAAAAGCAATTAAATATTTAAATAAACATGAGAAAATTAGCTTCAATCCAGTTAATTAATAATATACTTCCTATCGAAGGTAGTGATTTTATAGAACAAATTCAAGTTTTAGGATGGACATTAGTATCAAAAAAAGGAGAATTTAATATTAATGATAAATGTATTTATATTGAAATAGATAGTGTTGTTAAAGAATTTCCTGAATTTGAATTTTTAAGAAAATATAAATTTAGAGTAAAAACACAAAAAATTAGAGGTGTTATATCGCAAGGATTAGCACTACCATTAAAATCATTTAATATTTCTGAAAATACAAATATAGGAGATGATATGACAGAATCTTTAGGTATTACAAAATATCTAACTCCATCAGAACGCGAGGAAATAAATCAAAACGAGATTAGAATTAAAAACGACAAAAATAAACTTCGCAAATTCTTAATGCGTTATTCTTGGTTTAGGAGATTATTTTTAAGTAGAACTCAAAAAGAAGGATTTCCTTATTGGGTAAGCAAGACAGATGAAGAAAGAATACAAAACATTCGTCATGTATTAGAGCAATTTAAGGATTGTGAAGTTTATGTTACTGAAAAAATAGACTATCAATCAGGAACTTGGACTGGTAAAATGATTTCTAATCCAATACCCCTAATTGGTAAAATTTTGCCAAAAAAATTCAAATTTATCGTATGTAGTAGAAATTTAACTACTAATAATAAAACTACTTTATATTGGAAAATAGCTAAAAAATACAACATTGAAGATATTTTAAAGCTTAATCCAAATTTAACTATTCAGGGAGAGCAAGGCGATACAAAGGTGCAGGGTAATAAATACGGCATTAAAGAGCCTACTATGTGGGTGTTTAATATCATAGACCATGTTACTGGAAAATTTTATAATTATTCTGAAATAGTTGAGTTTTGTGATAAATGGGGATTGCAACCAGTTCCTCTTATAAAGACATGTAAATTGTCTGACTTGGGCTCAACAGTACACGACCTTGTTGAATTTAGTAAAGGTAAAAGCGTGCTTAATCCAAAAGTTGATAGAGAGGGTGTAGTTATCCGGTGCGTAAAAGATGCAAAAAAACTTTTGTCATTTAAAGTAATTTCACCAGATTTTCTTTTAAAATACGAAGATTAAAATTATGGAAAATTACGAAATAATAAAAGATGAAAAACTATTAAGGCAATTCATTGAATGGTTGCCCGAATTACAGGATAATGAATGTTATTATTTATGCCTGTTTGCCCATTCAAAATATGCTAAAAACGAAGATGGAAGCAATAAATTTCCACACATAAAAACGGACAAGGCACAATTGAAAAGATTTACTGTCTCTAAAAAGGAATTTATTTACGACAAAATAAGGCAATTAGAAGTTGCTATAGGGGCGTATAAAACAAAAGATGGGGCAGACATACCACAAGAATCTTTGGCTCTGTATATAACACCTAATCCACGAAATCAGGAAACCGCAATGTTTTCTTTGATGAAAAGATTTATTGATATTCAGCAATGCAAAGGTTTGAATTATAATATCCATGCAGAAGCGTTGAGTGCTATTCAAAAAACTTGTAGTAGAAAAGTATTTTTTGATTTTGATATTGATTCAGATAACGCAGAAGAAATTGTAAAATCAAAATTAGATTACAGTAAAATAAATAAAGACTGTGTGAACTTATTAAAAACAAGAGGCGGACTGCATATTTTAATTGAACTTAATAAGGTTGCTGTTGAATTTAAGAAAACTTGGTATTTATACATGACATCAAATTTTGATATTGACATAAAAGGCGATAACATGATTCCCGTGCAAGGAACTTATCAAGGCGGTTTTATTCCCAAATTAATAACATTGTAACCTATGATAAACATCGAATCTGAAATAGCAAAATTAAAGCAATCCGGCACGTTTAAAGAGCGAACATTACAGCCGTTGAGTTTCGGGACTTATGACGAATGTAAATCTCTAATTAAGGATATTTTCATAGCAGTTGATAAAACAATAAATAAGTTTCAATTTTTGCCGGAATATGATAAGGTTGCAAAATATCTGAGCAATACTGAAGGTAAGGGATTACACCTGCACGGCGATTGTGGTAGGGGCAAAACTCTGATATTGACGTATGTGATGCCTATTTTATTCAAGTCAATAAATAAGCATATTTCAAGTTTTAATTCATTAGAGTTGCATAAAAATATTGAATCATTAGAAAGTTGTAAAAATATTACCGTAGAAGATGTTGGACTTGAGACTATCTCTAAGACTTACGGCAATGAGTTAGATATATTTTCTTATTTATGTGAAAAATATGAAAATAATAACGGATTACTTTTATTTTCCACAAACTTAAACCTAAAGGCAATACACTTACGGTATGGCGATAGAACTATTGACAGGATTTCAAAGTTGTGTTATTCGATTGAATTTAAAGGTAAAAGCCTGAGATGAAAAAAGAGCAAAAAACAGTAATTATTAATCCTGAGTTCGGGCGTGTACCCCCTCAAAATGTTCAAATGGAGGAGGTTATATTAGGCTCATTAATGCTTGAATCTAAGGCATTGGATGAAGTTATAAATATCCTTAAACCGGAATCATTTTATAAAGAATCACATCAAAAAATTTATACAGCAATTTTAGAACTTGCTAAAAATGATGAAGCAATTGATATATATACGGTTTCTGAGTGCCTGAAACGAAAAAATGAACTCAATGAAATTGGTGGTGAATATTATTTAGTTCACTTGACAAATAAAGTTGCATCTGCGGCACATGTTGAGTATCATGCCAGAATAGTTGCCCAGAAATTTATACAACGGGAATTAATAAGATTTAGTTATGAGTTACAACAGAAAGCATTTGACGATTCGCAGGATGTCGAGGATTTGATTAATTTTTCAGAAGCTGAACTTTTTAAAATTACAACCGGAACTGCAAAAAGAGAAATTCAAAAATTTGGAACAGTTGTAAAAAAGGCTATAGACGAAATTGAAATAGCAAGTAAAAATGAAACTGGATTGACTGGCATTCCGTCTGGATTTACGGCTTTAGACCGGATTACTTGCGGCTTCCAAAAGACTGATTTAATTGTGATTGCTGCACGTCCCTCTATGGGCAAAACTTCGCTAATTACATCAATAATTAAGTTGTTAGGTATTGACATAGATAGACCTGTCGGAATGTTTTCGGTAGAGGTATCTTCGTTGCAAATTGCAAAAAAAATAATATCGGACGTTACGGATATTTCTGGACATTCTATAAGGAGTGGGGATTTGCGACAAATGGAGTGGAGTAGATTAGAGGCGAATTTATCTAAAATGATGGATGCCCCGATATATCTTGACGACACTCCGGCTATTTCAATTATGGAATTTCGCTCAAAATGTAGGCGAATGATACAACAGTTTGGGGTTGAGATAATATTCATTGATTATTTGCAATTAATGACTGTCGGTAGCGAATTTAAGGGTAATAGAGAAAGAGAAATAAGCTATATTACAAGTTCGCTCAAGGCTACTGCGAAAGAATTGGATGTGCCTATAATTGCACTTTCTCAATTAAATAGGAATCTTGAAAGCAGGGCGGGAGATAAAAGACCAATGTTGTCAGATTTAAGGGAATCGGGTTCTACCGAGCAAGACTCGGATTTGGTGATATTTATCCACCGACCCGAAAAATACGGAATTCTCGAAGATGGGGACGGCAACTCAACTCAGGGAATAGCTGATATTATAATTGCAAAGCATCGTAACGGAGCGGTTGCTGAAATAAAATTAAGATTCATTGAGGAGCTAACGAGATTTCAGGATATTGATTTGAAATTTGACAGAGTTTTAGAGGCTCAAAATGAACAAATGAACTCAAACTTATTTTTAGAATCGAACAATGAATTTTAGAAACCAGGCAATGAATTTTATGTTGAAATAATTAATAAAATATGAACGAAAATTTAAACGAAATAAAAACAAAAGTAGCAAAAAAATACGGCTACCGGGACCGCAAAGACACTGAGTTCCTCGCTGAAATGTACAAGTATGTAGATGAAATAGTCATGGCTTATGTGGGTCAGGAATCCGAAAGAGCGAAATACCTGAAAAATCAAAAGAAGGTAAAAGTTGAACAGAGGGAAGTGATTAGTTATCCTTCTGCGAGAAGTAAATATGCTGATAATGAGTTATGATAAATTAAAATAAAAATTTACAATATGACAAAAAAACAATGGGGTAATGTTTGGGTAGGTAGCCGTGTTACTATGATGCTTGACCAAAAGACATATAAAGGAATTGTTATACGTGTTAATTCAAATTTTTCACAAGTACTTGTGAGGTGGGATGAAGATAACGCTGAGATATGGTATGGCAGGCTTGGTATTGAATTGTTATTTGAGGAGTAAAATGAAAAAGAATAACGAAATATCCGTATCCGAACTTAATCAAATGATTAAAACTGGTCAAATTTCAATCGAAAGGGGCAGGATTAAAAATAATAAGAATGAATTGTTGCCGGAGTATATAAAGCTACTCCAAAAAGAGAACGTGTCGCAAATCGCTTTAAATGACGTAAAAATAGTATATTGTGATTTGCCCAAAATTTCATTAAATAAATGGTATGCCGGAACTCATTGGACTCAAAGAGATAAATTAAAACAACAATACAAGCGAATTATTAAGCAGGAATCAGTAAAGTTTCCTATTATTGTAACCTATAAATTTTATTTCAAGTCAAGACCTCTCGATGCCGATAACTGTATAGCAATGATTAAGTTAATAACGGATTGTGCTTTTACTAATGATACAAATAAAATGATTGCTATTGGTGGAATTTACTCATATAAGTCAACAAATAAGCAGGATTACGTTGAAATATTTATAAAAGAAAATGCAATACTCTAAACGACAAATATTATACCTGCGTGGTGAAAAGGTTATCTACATTCGCCGTTACAATGCTGAGAGGCATCTATTAAAGCAGGTTGAGGATGGGAAGTGGTGGAGCTTATATTTGACCGATGAACAATTATTAAAATGTGTAAAATTGTAAATCTAATAAAATGAAAAACATCTATTTTGATTTTGTAAATTCTCTTTTAAATAATTTTACGACTTATGAAAATGAGCCAGATATTAATGAACATGGAATACAGTTAACTAAAATTAAAATCAATGAAGATTATGCTAAAAAATGGAACGTGAGTCTGAGTGATTTTGTTGTTTTAACTAAAAACGGAGAACTATTAAAACCTACTCTTTACCGTGTTGGTGGAATGGGAACAGATAAAATAAAAGGCAAAAAATATTTCATGCTTTTGAAATATGTCGAGGCATTTTACGACAAAAAAATTACCGATATATCCGGCACAAAAGACCCAAAACATCTTGAGGGTAGGTGGTGTATTATTGATGAGTTTGGAGCGGAAAAGGCGGAATTTTTATCTCATAAAACACCTTATTTGATAAGCGAAAGTTGTATCTATAATATTGATTCTAATTATTATAATATTGAAACTAAAGAGTTATATTGTCGATCGTATCACAAATTAGAATCAAATCAATACATTTTCCTTGAAAATGCTTACGATGAAATTAAAGAAAAAAGAGGCGTTATGAGAATTGATAAAATTTCGGGGGAATATAAATTATATAAGTAAAATTGTAAAATGAAAAACCTCAAAAACCCATACTGGATTAATCCCGAAAATCAATTAGAATGGTATATTGATGAGGATATGACTAAATGGTGTACAAGATACGTTAATGGATTAAAGAAATT
>JBAYGQ010000121.1:0-6772 GCA_041666585.1 Bacteroidota bacterium | reverse complement strand
ATAATTAACGGATAAAAAGAAAAATATTTTATCAATAGATAGTTCAAAGAATAGCAAATTTTGAAAATAATTTCTTTTTCATTCTCTATCTTCACAATTTAATAAAAAAAAATTAATTATTAAAACAAAATCGATTTGGCAATTTCGATTTTTAAACAGATAATACCTTTTTTATTGTCTTATGTCGTCTATATATTCAATCAATGAAATTTCTGAATAATTATAATTCCGGACTCATTTGAATAATTATGCCGTTTTTACTGATGTAAGTCTGAATCCAAAGCTTAAGAGAGGTTTAGGTGCTTATTTAATTGTACCTGTTTCATCTCTTGAGCTACCGTTATTAGAAATCGTTCCCTCAGATTTTGTTAAATTGATACATTTCCGTTCTTTTGAATTTACATCTTCAACACAGCTCGAAGTAGAAACAGTACTTTGGGCAATAAAAGAAATATTTCAGATTCATAATAATGATGTCTCGGTAAAACTTCATTTATTTACCGATTCCCAGTGTGTAGCGGGACTATTGGGTAGAAGACAGAGATTAGAACAAAATAAGTTTATCAGTAAGGCTACAAAACTACCATTATTACATGCGGATTTATACAAAGAATTTTTTAAACTATATGATGAAATCAGATTTGATGTTACAAAAGTCGCAGGTCATGCCGAAAGTTATACTCACGATACAAAGCATCGAATTTTTTCATATTTAGATAAGGCTGTAAGACAGAAATTCAAAAAAGAGAATAAATAATTATTTTTCTTTTTTCTTTGAATTGAATATTCTTTTGTTTACTAAAATCAAAAAATTAGCAATAAATATCTTTTTTTTCCGTAAGTTTGTAGTTTTTTAAGGATATACAAATGAGAAAAGCAAATATTCGAAATATAGCAATTATTGCCCACGTTGACCACGGCAAAACTACATTAGTGGATGGAATGCTCCGACAAAGCGGTGTTTTCAGAGATAATCAGACTTTTACGGATAGGATAATGGATTCCATGGATCTGGAAAAAGAGCGCGGAATTACAATTATGGCTAAGAATACTTCTATTTTTTATAAGGATGTCAAAATCAATATTGTTGACACTCCCGGTCATGCCGATTTCGGCGGAGAAGTTGAACGAAGCCTCAATCTTGTGGACGGCGCATTAATCCTTGTGGATGCAAGTGAAGGTCCTCTGCCCCAAACCCGTTTTGTTGTTAAAAAAGCTTTAGCTCAAAAGCTTCCGATTGTTCTGGTAATCAACAAAATTGACCGCCCGGATGCAAGAATCCAGGAAGTAATCAACGAAGTTTACAGCTTATTTATTGACCTTGATGCGGGTGATGAGCAAATTGAATTCAAAATTTTATATACAAATGCGAAAACAGGTGTTGCTCATTACGAAATTGATGATGATTCTCAGGATTTGCGACCGTTGTTCGAAGCCATTGTTGCAGAAATACCGGGACCCGAAGCTGATGATGAGGAGGTGCCTCAGTTTCTTGTTACAAATCTTGATTACGATTCTTATGTCGGTCAGATTGCTATCGGAAGACTCGAAAACGGTACATTAGAATTGAAAAAAACTTATACCTTGTGTCAGGAAAATTCAAACGTCAACAACGTAAAATTTTCCGCACTATTTAATTTCCAGGGACTGAAGAAAAAACAGGTAGAGAAAGTCGAAGCGGGTGATATAATCGCAATTTCTGGAGTTGACAATATCCAAATCGGCGACACAGTAACTTCAACAGATAATCCCAGACCGCTTCCCAGAATCCATGTTGATGAGCCTACTCTCTCTATGATATTTTATGTAAATGACGGTCCGTTTGCCGGCAGAGAAGGCAAATTCCTTACTACACGCCACTTAAAAGAAAGATTAGAACGCGAAACATTGAGAAATGTCGCAATCGAAATTAAATACTTAAACAGAACTGACGCTTTCGAAGTCTGTGGCAGAGGTGAACTCCAGATGGCGGTTCTCATTGAAACAATGCGACGCGAAGGCTATGAATTTATGGTTTCCAAACCGCAGGTAATCACAAAGGAAATAGACGGTGAATTATGCGAACCAGTCGAAGACCTCTTCCTTGATGTTCCGGAAGATAACATCGGCATTCTTACTTCAAAGCTCTCCTTAAGAAAAGGTATAATGGTTAATATCACCAACAGTGGTAGCGGAAGAGTTAATATAGAATTTAAGATACCTTCCCGGGGGCTAATAGGTTTCCGCAGTCAATTTCTGACAGATACAAAAGGAGCCGGAATTATGAACACTTTGTTCTCCGGTTATGAACCCTGGTTTGGTCCAATACCCCAGAGATCTTCAGGTGCATTGGTTGCCGACAGACAGGGGCGTGCAACAGCCCACGCCGCCTACGGTATGGAAGACCGTGGTGAACTTTTCATTGACACAGGAGTTGAAGTTTACTCAGGTATGGTTGTAGGAGAGCGAAATAAGACTCAGGATTTAGTAGTAAACATCACAAAAGAGAAAAAACTTACAAATATGAGAGCTTCAAACTCCGATGCAACGGTTGTCTTGAGACCACCCCGCCGCTTATCCTTAGACCAGTGCATAGAATTTATCGCGGAGGACGAGTTGATTGAAATTACACCAGAAAACATCCGAATCCGCAAAATGGATTTAGACCCGAATAAGAGAAGAAATAAGAAAGAATAATAATTCAAAATTTTTTTATTATTTTCCTAATAAATCTTCCTTAACACCTTCGTCTCTCGGGTTTGAGCCGAGCCAGATACCAAGCAATGCCTTACGGAAAGCAAATCCGCCGATTGTTCCTTTCAGCTTGCCGTTGATATATACTCTAACTCCTGTTCCGCTCTTATAATCAAACTGAAAAATATCGTTTTCGTTAACTTCATCTTTATCGAACCACGAGTTGAACTGTTTTATTTCATTTTTTATATTATCCGTCTTAGCGCCTGTAGCTTTGCTGAATCCTGTATTCCAAGCGTCTATTATTTTATCGGACGTTACTCCGTTCCGAACAAAATGAAGTCGAATTATATATGATTTATCCTGATTTAGAAGTTCGTTCTCATCGCTTGTCTTTTGCTGTACGTAAAGACCGATTATATACACTTTGAATAAAAGCTTTTTTATTACACCTGCTCCGTTCAGAACTAAATTTTCATTACCTGACTTCAAAGCATCGGGCATATCAATCCCCTTTATTTCCCGACTTTCGAGAGAAGAAAAAGTAAATAACAGAAAAATTAGAAAAATAATAAAGTTTTTCATTTGTACCTCCAAAATATATTAAAAATGAATTGCTCACATATTTTAGTAAAAAATATTATATCAATTTTATCATTTTACTATTGGTTTTTTAGGAATAAAATCGATATTGACATTACTAATATTCCCGTTTTTTGAAACTTTTAATAAAACCGATTGATATGGCTTAAATACTAATTTATATGGAATATTCATTTCATATGCGTTCAATTCAATTTCTTTTTCGACTATTTTTTCAGTTAAAGATTGCCCGTATTTTATCGGATAATGCAGGTTCTGTGCATCCGGTTGTGCAAAATAGATGAATAATTCATCATCTGTTTTTTTGCACCAATAATCAGGTAGTTTCTCTCCTTTTACCAATGGCAGGGATTTATTTACTTTTTCGAAATCGGCTGAAACATTTGGCAGACTCATCATTTTATGATATAATTCGGAATAATCATTATGTTTGTTGTAACCCGGTTCTTTAAGTAATTTCTTGATACAGACAGGAAAACCCTGTTTAGCAAGATTCAATACAGTTCTCAAAGTTTCATAATCCAAATATTCGGCATCAATATAAAGGGATTTAAATTCAGCATCGCCGATTCTTAAAATTCTGTTATATAACTCTCCCCTGCTAAGAAACTCATTATTTATCCAAAGAGGATGATAACCGAAGAGTTCTTCTGCTATTTTCACATAACGCAATTCGTACTGTCCCCAAGACCACTTCATCTGTAGCTCAGGCGGATACTCCCCCGCCACCCAACTGTCCTCAAGCGGCAGATAAACTGCAACATCAGAATAAACTTGACCCGACTTCATTACTTTTGAAATTTCTTCCATATATGTGTTGAAAGCAGGCAGTTCCTCAGTCAAACTGCCGTTAGTGCCGACATGGACACTTGCATAAAACTTAACAGTATCCAAACCGCGTGGATTGAACGGCATTCCGTGCCATATTATATGATTTGTACCATTGGCAAACAAAGCATCGCAGACAAGTTTCAAGTCGGCTGTCTGCTCTTCGCGTAAATGTTCACGGGGCCACCCGTACAGACAGGTGAATGTTTCGGATGTAATTACCTTCTTCCCGGACAAACATGCCGCAGAAGCCACTACTCTTGAAAAAGCCGGTTCATACAGCATTGCCTCTGTTTCAGGTATGTCCATCAGACTATAAGCCGTAATTATATCTACCGGAGCACCCATACATTGTGCCCTTGAAGCTGCATTGATACTGTGTGCATTCTCTGTAAACGGTTTGTAAAATTCTTCGATAACTAATTTTGATATAAGCTTGAAATAATCATATCTTTGTCCCTCGTAGCCTGCAATCCATAGACTGTCTAAAGATTTCGATATATCGTAGCTGAATTCTCTCTTAAACATTTCGTCAAAACCCGGAGTCCACATTGTTTTGGTTTCTACTTCCCACGAATCGCAAAAGAGTGCAGAAGTCTTGCCTTTTACTGCTTCTTTCAGTGCTTCGTCCAATCTTGCGGCATAGCGGTTAAAAGCGTTTCTGTCCAAATGATTAATCACATTCCCTTTAACGGGATATTCCCATGATACTCTAATATCCTGCCTGAATGCGGTATCTCCCCAAACACGGCTTCCGTCCTCTCTCGGAACCTTGCTGTCGCCGAAGGGCCAGAGCGTGCCGAAAGTAAAATCACAACCTAAACCAATATTATCGGCATACTGTTTTGCATAGGCAACAACTTTTGACCATTCCGGACTGAGCCAACCCTGACGCGGTGTGTAATTAATTGTGTCTTTCAGCATTCTGTTCAGAGGATAAACCCATGCGATTTCTACTCCGCCGAAATTATTTTTTTTCAGCCAGTCAAGCTGGCATTTAATGTCGTCTTCTTTAATAATCGAAGCAAACCACCACCATCGTGTATATGGTTTTGAATTTTTCAAAAATTCGGACTGATAAAAACTGTCAGGTTTTTCAGCATACACAGTGCTGAAACAAAGTAGGACTAACAATAAACAGATTATTTTTCGCATAAAAACAATATCTCTCGTTATAAAAATGTAAAATACCTTTTAAAGATGAATTTTACAACACTTTTAGCTAACATTAACATAATATCCATAATTTTAGTAAATAAAAAAGCAGTCAGAGAAAATTTTCTTTGACTGCTTTTCCAAAATAATCAAAAAAGAACTAGAAGTTATAAATGAAAGATAAAGCAACAAGATGATTATTGAATTTTCCTTTCGATGCTTCTGTTGTCTTAGGTTCTGTTATATCGTAATAAGTATCTGTACCGGTGCTGACATCACCAAGGCTTTGATACCTGTATTCAAGACTTAAATCAAGATTATTCGTTAATTTTTTAATCAAACCGACTTGTAATTGCCATGCAAAAGAGTTAGTAGTTGCCGGTTTGTAAGCGGCGAGTATTTCAGCAGGCATTCCGGGAGGCGGTGCCTGAGGAACTAAACGCATTATCTGATCGCTTACCTTAGTACTCGCATAACCGGCACCGGCACCTATAAAAGGTTTGATTGTTGCCAGTTCGAAAGGTATATCATAGACAACATTTAACATACCGTAAAAGGTCGAAACTTCTGCGGCGCTGTGAATATCGGTCAAGCCGAAGTAAGGAAGTGTTGCCTGATAATCGTCTTCCATTTTGTGGTCGTTGTGGAAACCGACTTCAAGACTAAGCTTCAAATCCGGTATGATTGCATATCCGAACTCAATTCCAAACATAGGACTGGCACCAACGTTGTCGTTAAAAGTAGATGCAACAACATCTGTTCCGGTCGGAGCTTTAAAGTCTCCTTTCATTGACATTGCATATCCATAGTTAAAGCTGAGAAAAAAGCCTGAACTTTTTGGTCCTTCGGCTTTCATATTAGCTGTACTCAAGACAAACAGCAGTGAAAATACTAATAACTTTTTCAATTCTTGTACTCCTTGAATTTGTTAATAAATTTTATTAAATTTATCCGCTCCTCTATGAAGAAGATAATCAAAGCTCTCTAAGCTTATATTCAGGGATTTAGAAAAAAAATATTCTATATTGTTGTTAAATAATTCACAACCTACAGTATGACAATTTTTATTTAAAAAAGTATAAATCCATAGCTGTATCTTTATAATTTTAACTTACAAAAAAGAGAGCAAGAATACAATATATTAATTATAAATGTACCAATAATGTTTGAATCTTAAATTGATAAATATAATTTGATAAATATTAATTTTTTCTTTAATTTAATAAATATTATACATCACAAAAAATCATAAAATCGAACTAAAGATATAAAAAATATAATATATTGAAAGTTTTTTGTGAAGCCATATCTAAACAAATCCAGAATTTTGAATATTTTTATGTTAATTGCATTATTATTGGTTATTAAGCCGGATTTTGCAAAGTGTGAGAAAAAAAATATTACAGGATTTGGAGCAAGTATCGGAAATCATTATTCGTTCTTAGGAGATATGAATTTTGTACTTAGAGAAAGCGGTTTCACTATGTTAAAGAATAATTTTCTTATAAACAGT
>JBAYGQ010000120.1:0-6802 GCA_041666585.1 Bacteroidota bacterium | reverse complement strand
TCCGTTATTTTTCGGAATCCAGGTATTGCAATAGTCTGTGGAAAGAAAAACACCATTGGAAGTAGCTGCAAAAATATTTGTGTCGTTAATACAGAAACTAGTCGGAGAATAATATTCATGAGGTGGATATCTGTCATAAATCCAAGTCTTTCCATTATTTGTAGTTAGTTCAATACCATGTTCGTCATTAATAATAAATATTGAATCTTTAGCACCAAATACAATAAAACAGGTTCCGGTAAAACCAAAAGCATTCCAAGTTTCACCATTATTCGTTGAGGAGAATATAGAAAAAGCACCTTCTCCGCCGGCATAAATTTTATTTCCAAAAGTTACTAATGTCGTTACATTAAAAAAATCTCTTATTCCATTATATTTATCAATCCAAGTTTCACCATTATCAGAGCTTAGCAATACATCAGCACTATATTGTGAGTAACCTGCTTGAGTTCCTGCAAAAATATTATTGTCTTTTTTCAATAATGACAAAGCTTGTTTTTTAACTAATCCCTGACTCTTTTTAGTCCAGGTTTCTCCATTGTTTGTTGAAATAAAAAAGCCTAACTGTGTACCTGCTAATATCGAATTTCCATACTCATTAAGAGTCCAGATGCATACTCCGCTTAGTTCGTTATTCTTTTTCGTCCAGGTAGCTCCGCTTTCTGTTACAATATAAATACCGGATTCTGTTCCCGCAATTGTGAAATTTGATTTGGACAAAATGCAGTTAACATGTTTCTTAACGGTTGAATCTTTCAATATCCAGTTATCACCATAATCAGTAGAAATATATGTAAAATATTTACCGTCTTGAGTTAGTAAAAAATTTCCATCTGTTTTAAGTGTCTCCACATAGTCATTTATCAATCCTTTTTTTATTTCAACCCAGGAATCGCCATTGTTCGTAGAACGATATATGCTTCTATAATCATAAATGAAAATATTATTTCCGCAAGCGACTATTGAAGTTCTCCAGTTCAAATTCAAACCATTATTCTTTTGTACCCAAGTCTCACCGTTGTCCGATGACATAAATATATTGTTATTTGAGTTTAAAGCAAATAGATTGTTACCGCTTACAGTTAATGCTCTATAATCTCCAACTTGTCCTTCTTTTGTCCATGTTTTGCCAATATCAGTTGACAAATACAATTCATTATCACTAGTAGTTACAAAAATATCATTTTCTCTTTTTACAAGTCTTGTAATCACTTTGTCATTCAAACCAAAATTTTCTTTTCTCCATGTGTTGCAGTTATCAACAGATAAATAAATCCCTTCATTAGTGGTAGTATAAATATTGTTACCGTAAGTTTCAATACTAAATATAAATCCTCCGTCAAACCCATTGTTTATCTCCTGCCACTGTGCATTTGTATAGGTATAAGCTGAAGCTAAAAATATAACGACTAATAAAAATTTTTTCATGTTTGTTTCCTTATCGTAAAAAAACATTCTGCGGGTATCGTTCAGTCAAATTAAATATTACGCATTAATAGCCGGCACTTTAGAACGTTATATTCTAACTTACGAAATTAATATTAATTTTCAAATAAAATATTTAGTTCAGTTTTGTTTACATTAAAACCGATATACTGCCCAAACCGAGAGGCTCTACTGCATAGAAGGCTTCGGCATAGCGGAAACCGACATGTGTGCCGAAATAAATTGCACGTGCCTCTAACTCCTCTAAGAATTCGGGACGGGACAAACGGGTTACGGGACCTGAGGGGTCGGACACTCCCGGTACATTCACCTGCGATATGTATGCTCTGATTGCCTCCATCTTTGTAGCGAATGTGTCCGTTATATCTATGTAAAAATCGGGATTGCGGGGAAATCCGTAGGACTGCATATAAGCAAACATTTTTCTGATACGCCATGGTTCCTGTTTTTCAGATTCGAATTCGGTTTCGATCTTTCGCAGACCGCTTTTGAACATAGCAGTGCGAATTATTCTGTGTGCCGTTTCGTGGTCGGGATGGCGCTCGAACGGCGGGTTCATCAATACTATTTTAGGTCGGTATTTTCTGAGAATTGTGATAACTTTCAAGACGGTATCGTCGTTTTCTTTCAGGAAACCGTCGGGCAGATATAAATTTTCTCTACGCTGTACACCGAGAATCTGTGCGGCATTAGCGGCTTCTTTCAATCTTGTGGATTCGTCTCCGCGTGTACCGAGTTCACCTGCAGTAAAGTCAACAACAGCAACTTTTTTACCTTCTTTCACAAGCTTTGCAACAGTGCCACCCGCAGATAATTCCACATCATCGGGATGCGCCCCCATAGCCAAAACATCAACTTCGTAATTCATAAAATACCGGAAATAATTTCAAATTTTCAAAATCTAAACAAATTTTCAAAAAAATTGCCACTATCTTTAGATAGTGGGAAAAAGAACGCACAATTTTATCTTGACTTAGTCATAAAGTTTGTGTTAAATAGTTAAAACCACTAACCTAATAAACACAAAGAATCCACTACCTAAAGGTAGTGGCAATTAAATCAAAAAATAAATTATTTAAACGAACGAATCAGTTTGCATAATAAACACAAAGAATCCACTACCTAAAGGTAGTGGCAATTAAATCAAAAAATAAAAATTATTTAAACGAACGAATCAGCACCCAGTCAGCGAATGAATTTTCTCGACACGTCTTTCATGTCTGCCACCCTGAAATTCAGACGAGAGAAAAGCCGTAATAATTTCTAATGCTTCTTCGTAAACAAGAAATCTGGCACCGAGAGTCAGCACATTTGTATTATTGTGTTCCCTTGCAAGTCTTGCCATTTCAGGATTGAGGCAGTTTGCGGCTCTTATACCCTTTACTTTGTTTGCGACAATCGAAACACCGATTCCCGTACCGCAGATAATTATTCCTACATCGGCAGTTTTAGAGGCGACAGATTCAGCGGCAGGAAAAGCGTAATCGGGATAATCAACACTAACGTCATCAAATGGACCGAAATCAATAATCTGATGATTCTGAGATTCCAACCATTCAATAAGTTGTCTTTTCAGTATAAAACCTGCATGGTCCGAACCGATTGCAATTTTCATAATAAGCCGCCTTTCCCGATAATCCGCAAAAATTAAAACATGAGATTATTATTAGACGAATAAAGACTGGATTTACTTATAATATTTTTGAAAAAATTTAGATTGCGTTGGAATTATCGGTGATTCAAAATAATAATGAGGAAATTCACAGACATAATAACCTATCCCCTACCCTTCACAGTTTGGGAAGGGAGAAAAATATACGGACAACATAACTAACATTTTTGAAAAAAATTAATATTTGTATTTGCTACTAAAAGTTTTAATTCTTGAAATATTCTCAACTAATATACAAGGTTTATCAAATATTTTTATTTTATATTTTGATAAATTTATTTACTTTATTTCCGTTTCTGACAAAATACAAGCCAAGGGGCAAGTATGAAACATCAATCCTTACAGATTCCGAAAAACGAGAACCGGTACACATTACAGTTTCACCTAATGTATTATAAATACAAATATTTCCAGCGACACTATTATTTACACTGTTTGGATTATTATTCGTGAAGTCTACATTGCAAAATACTTCAATAAAATCTGATGCAGGATTTGGATATATTGAAATATTTTTAGAAACTCCTTCTGAAGATTCAATATTTGATGTAGTTTGATCATAACCAAATTTTGAGATAATTGCAATTGCCAGTTTTGTGTTTTCCAAAAAATAATCTCTGTTAAATGGTTCAATGAGATCTAATTGAGTATGGTAACGTTCCATGTAATCTTTACAGTCTGCTAATCCAATAACTGCAAAACCATTGTACCAGAACCAATCTCCGTCTCCTATAAATCCCATATAATCATTAACTACCCTTAGAATTTTAAGCTTTAATTTGTATTGCTCACAAATCTTAACTACTGAATCAGCAAAACGCAATGAGATTATATCATAAGTATACTTTAACCTAAGCAGACCGTCGTTGTTACTATCCCATGCCAACATATCCAAATTCAAATTCATAATTATATTCTGTTTTGTATCCTTTGCATTTTTAGCATAATATTTACTTCCTTTTGAACCTTTTTCTTCTTCATCCCAAAACACAAATTTAATGGTAAAGTCGGGCTGATAATTTTCTAATATTCTGGCAATCTCAATTATTGCGGCAACTCCGCTTGCATTATCATCTGCTCCGGGAGAAAGCAGATCAGATTTCCCATCTTTATC
This sequence comes from Bacteroidota bacterium, assembly GCA_041666585.1. Classification (GTDB taxonomy): domain Bacteria; phylum Bacteroidota; class Ignavibacteria; order Kapaibacteriales; family UBA2268; genus JBAYGQ01. Next base: position 2,570 of record JBAYGQ010000120.1, on the reverse strand, counting down.
ATCAAAATTTTCCGAATCATAATGTGCACCGATTATTAATATTTTATTAGAGTCTGTAGCACCTTTCCTTTCCCAAAAAACACTTGTACAGGTCTCAGCTACGGTCTGGTAACTTATTTCATATTTATATTTTTCCCCTTGTTCAATTAGATATTGAGAGGCTAAGATATTTCCTGTGGATTTAAAATTTCTTTTTTGAATTATAGTGTCTACCCCGTTTATTAATACTCGCTTCTGACCGCTTAATTCTTCAACTGTATTTATTAATGAATCGAGAACAACTTTGTTAATTAATTCAAATGTTAAATCAGTAGAATAAATATAATCGAAACTAATGAACAGCAAAATTAAAATTGTAGCAACATACTTTTTCATTTATTATCTCCAATTAAAGAATTTCAAAAGCTTTTTTTAATATCTCTCAGCTAAGCAGAATACGAGCCAAATAGTAGAGATGTATCATCGGATCATACTCTCTGAGCAACTGAGAATGATAGCCTATATGCGAAATTACCAATTTAAATCTAAATATTTGTTGATTAAATTTCAAATAAGACACAAATGTAGAAAGAAAAGTTACAGTAAGCCGCCTTTCACTATAATCTCTTAAAAATAAAAAATGAGATAATTATTAGACGAATTAAGTCGGAATTTACTTATAATATTTTTGAAAAAAAATAGATTTCGGGGGAATTATCGGTGATTTTAAAAACAATTAGGATATTATATTAACATTAAAACCCCATCCCCTGCCCTTCCCCGTAGGGGAAGGGAGTAAGAAAAACAAGAAAAGCCGGAAAAATCCGGCTTTAAAACGTGATCCCAAGGGGATTTGAACCCCTATTACCAGCGTGAAAGGCTGATGACCTAACCATTAGTCGATGGGACCATAAAGAACTATTATAGGATTACAAAATTAAGGACTTTTTCTGAATTAACCAAAATGTTTTCAATAAAGCATAACTTACTACTTTTAATTCAGATTCACTGTATTACTATCTTGCCCGGAATCCTCTATCATAAACTACGGCTTAAAGCAAGATGTATTCCCGCTTTCGGGAGAATAACAGCCAACCTTTGAATATTTTTGGAATAAAGATTGTTACTTGGCATTGTTAATTAAGTATAGATTTATTGTCATACTAGCGAAAGCAGATATCCATAACACAATGAAATACAATGGATTCCCACTTTCGTGGGAATGACAATTTTTTAGTTTTCTATACTTAGTTACAAATGCCTATTACTTTTTGTACTGTTATTATTAAATAAATCTTCAGAATTAGTTAATTTACATAATAAAAATAAACGCTACCGACAAAAATGAAAAATTCGCTCTCAGATATTTGGAAAAGAACTCTCGATGATAAAAAATTCATGTTCACTTTAGCCGTTAGCTTGATACTTCTAATAGCCCTGCTTGTAGTCTATTCAAATTTTCTGTTATTCATTGAATCAAGAGAGGGAATAAGGCTATCCGATGCGGTTCTTAAGCTTTTTCAGCCTGTAAATGTAACCTGGTTCACTTTTATAATTTTATACGTAGGATTAATCGCAGGAATAATAATTCTACTTTCAGAACCAGACAGATTTCTGCTTGCAATACAGGCTTATATAATTTTAATATTAACACGAATGGCGGCAATGTACCTTGTACCATTGGAGCCTCCAGCAACTATGATTGCACTCAAAGACCCTTTAGTCGAAATATTTGGTACAGGGAAACTTCTGACAAAAGACCTGTTCTTTTCTGGTCATACGGCAACTTTATTTTTAATTTTTCTGGTAGTACAGGGTCGTTTATTAAAATCAATTTTTTTAATCTGCACAATTGCTGTCGGAATTTTAGTTCTTATCCAGCATGTACATTATACAATAGACGTCTATGTCGCACCTTTCTTCGCTTACGGCAGTTATAAAATTTCGGAACAAATTAACGGGAGCTTGTTAAAAAATGGAAAATGAAAAATCAGAAACATTGGTAGTCGGTATAACCGGTGGCATCGGTTGTGGGAAATCAACCGTTTCAAAACTATTGACCGAGTGGGGATACATAGTGATTTCCACCGATGACAAAGCAAAAGAATTAATGGCGACAAGCCAGTTGATTAAAGAAAAACTGCTCAAAGAATTCGGAGCTGAGATATACTTTCAAAACGGTGAACTAAACAAAGCTAAACTCGCTGAAATAGTTTTCGGTGAAAGTGAAGCACATGCAATTGCTTTGCAAAAGCTTAACTCTATAGTACATCCGGAAGTGATAGAATACATGATGCAATCTGTTGCAAAATATGAAGAGCAGGGTGTGCCTTTGGTTTTTGTAGAAAGTGCCTTAATATTTGAAGCTGAGCTTGAAGACGGTTTCGACTATATAATTGTAGTTAACTGCAATGAAACCGTTGCAATCGAAAGGACTATACAGCGTACGGGTTTTTCGGAATTGCAGGTAAAACAGAGAATGTTCAATCAGATTCCGGGTGAACAAAAGGCTAATCTCTCCGATTTTGCAATTGAAAATAACGGCACGATTGAGAATTTAGAAAAATCCGTACGATTTATTCTTGATATTC
>JBAYGQ010000119.1:0-6840 GCA_041666585.1 Bacteroidota bacterium | reverse complement strand
TCATCAGTAGTATGTTTCTCAATCAAAGTATCAAATAATGCAATTCTTTTAAATTTTCCGAATCCGGTAAAAAATGCATTCGACTTAGAGCTTCGCTTTGAACCGTCAATAACAAAAATATTTTTAACGGGATAATTGACAGATTTTGCATAATTTTGAATAGCTGTTTTCAGTTCTCCATCCTCAAGTAAGGTAAACTTATTAAAAAGCGGTAAAATCCAGCGGGGAGCGATGAATTGAATAATTAATGAAATTAATGTTAAAATCACCCATCCGTATAGCCAAGCATATTGAATACCCGAATCTAACAAATACAGAATTAAAGCCAAAACAGGTACAAAAATTATAACAAATAAAAGTAATGATTTCAGTAAATCCAGAATAAAAGTTTTCGGAGTTGTTTTATTAAAACCAAATTCGCTTTCAATTACAAATGTAGAATAGATGCTGAAAGGAAGCGAAATTATGCTGTTTGCAATAATTAAAATACCGATATAAATGACACCGTTGATAATAATATTTTGACTACCTGTCAGATTCAACACAAGCAAATCAATATAATTGAATCCTCCGAACAGCCAGAAAACAAGCATAATTACTAAACTAAAAGAAGAACTGATTAATCCGAATTTTGTTCCGGTGCTTGTGTAGAGTTGAGATTTCAGATACTCATCCTCCCCGTAAATTCCTTCGAATTCAGCGGGGAGCGGTTCTTTCAGATTTTTAAGATTGAAAACATCTGCAACGGTTTCTAATATAAAACTGATTATAAGTGTTGCTAAAATTATTATACCATAAATATTCATCAGCTAAAAACCGTTAATGCAATACTGTAAAATTACCGTCAATTATTTTTTGGTTGCCTTTTACAAAAACGTAGTAATAGCTTCCGTTAATTAATTCTGAAGTATTTATATTCAGATTTCCTGCCTGCCCTGCAACCGGAAGATAGGAAATAAAACTTCCTGCATAATTATAAATGTTGCATTTTATATTACTTGATGCAAAAGGAAAATTGTATTTCAAATTAACAAAATTGGTAGCAGGGTTCGGATAAGACATAACTGTTACTGTAGCCAAACCATCACCATCTTCAACAGAACTTGGTAAGGCATTGCAACAAGTACCATATTCTATTTTATCGTTTGGATTATTCGCATCAAAAAATTTAATAGTTAAACACGAAATACCCGGGTGACCGTAAACATAGAAGTCTAATGTGAAGTAGTTGCCTGTTGTTGTGTTTGTTTCCATTTCCCAAGGTTGCGATTCGCTTGTAGTATCAGTTTCAGGATAGCACTGACCTGGTGCACAGTAAGCGTATTTATGACCGGGTGTCATATAAATCGGTGTTATTCTAACTTTAGTGGTTTTTGTTGTCGAAGATATATTTTTTAATTCAGCTGTTGCCTTGAATTCGTTCTCTATATTTCCGTCGAAAATAGGCGAGGTTATAAGAGTATCTGCTCTTACTAGCTGATAGCTCTGGCTATAAAGCGGGATAATTCCTATAATTAATAATACAAAAAATACTATACTTACACGTAAAAATATTTTCATTCGTTTTGCTCCGTTAATTGTATATACAAGAATATAAGATAAAACAACAATTAATATTAGTGTAAATAAAGACGGCAAACCATGTAATTTTAGTTTGCCGTTATTAATAAACTTCTTACTATTTTCTTAACGCATTACTGTGAAATTTCCGTCAATTATTTTTTGATTACCTTTTACAAAAACGTAGTAATAGCTTCCGTTAACTAATACCGATGTATTGAAATTCAGATTTCCTTCCTGCCCGGAAACAGGAAGAGATGCAATAAAACTTCCTGCATAATTATAAATATTGCATTTCACATTATTTGATGCAAACGGAAAATTGTATTTCAAATACACAAAATTTGTCGCAGGGTTCGGATAAGATAAAATACTTACCTGAGCTAAATTATCACCATCCTCTACCGAAGAAGCTAAGGCAACAAAAGTAACTTGATATTCTATGAAATCGCTCGAATTGTTTACATCATAAAATCTTACCGTCAAACGGGAGGTACCCGGATGTTCATAAACATACAAGTCCAATGAAAAGTAATTACCTGTCGTTTCGTTTGTCGCTAAATCAAAAGGCTCGGATTCGCTCATTACCTCTGATACGGGATAGCATTGACCCGGTGCACAGAATGCATATTGATGACCTGTTGACAAAGAAATCGGAGTTATTCTTACTTTTGTACTCTTAGTAGTCGAAGATATATTTTTGCACTCAGCAGTTGCCTTGAACTCATTTACTATGTTCCCGTCATAAATTGGTGACCTTATAAGAGTGTCCACTCGTACAAGTTCGTAGCTTTGGCTTAGAAGCGGTTTTATTCCGATTATTAATAAAGCTAAAAATACTATGCTTATTCGTAAAAATATTTTCATAATTTATACTCCGATAAATTGACAATAATTTTGTTTATTACATGTTAATACAATAACAAATTAGCACAAAAATTATTTTTATTAAATAAATATTTTTTCGGAGTACTTAAATGAAATTCAGATTTTTTTTACCTGCACTTGTTTTCACTATGGTTTACAGCTTTTCATTATTTTCTGCTGAACCGGGCAAAATACCTTCTGTTAATGTAAAAAATCTAAAAGGCGAAACAATCAATACATCAACATTCAATAACGACGGCAAACCTTTCCTTATAAATTTCTGGGCTACATGGTGTATGCCTTGTATTGAAGAAATGAAATCTCTGCATGAAGTTTACGAAGACTGGCAAAAAGAAACCGGAATAAAAATAATATCCGTCTCAATAGACGATTCACGTAATTCCAAAAAAGTTGCTCCTTTTGTAAAAGGGAGAAAATGGAAATTCGAATTTTATCTTGATGAAAACAGTGATTTCAAACGGGCAATGAATGTAAACCATCCTCCCCATTCTTTCCTTTGTAACGGAAAAGGCGAAATAGTCTGGCAACATACCGGATTTGCGCCCGGCGACGAAGAGTCAATGAAAGATGAAATAAATAAAGTTGTTGCCGCGGAAAAAGGTACTTCTGTTCCGGATGGAAAATTAAAAATATACAAATAAATACTTAATCGGAACTGCCGGATATGCCGAATAATAACGATGGAATCACCGCAAACCGCATGCTGAAAACATTCAGAAGAATTTTCGGTTTTGTAAAACCTTTTTCCGGTTTGTTGATTCTTGTTATGGTATTAAATACCGTTTTTTCAATTTTATCGGCTCTTTCGACAACGATTATTCAGCCTGTAAGTGCGCTTATATTTAAGCAGGACATTATCTCAACCGCAGTCAATACCGCAAACACAAAACCTAATTTACTTGAATCAATCAAAAACGGTTTCCTTTCTTTTCTCTGGCATTTGATTTATCAACCTGATAATATTCACACTACAATTATTAATATCAGTATGTTAATAATTGTGATTTTTATACTGAAAAATATTTTTAAATATTTTGCTTCCGTCGCGAAAGCCTTGCTCGAAGAAAGTGTTGTTAAATCAATCCGCGATACAGTCTATGGAAAAATGACTTCCCTCTCTGTAGATTTTTTCTCCAAACGCAAAGGCGGCTCACTGATTTCAATCATTACAAACGATGTTAATGTAATGAATTCTACGACTATTTCAGCTATTACAGATATTCTTCGGGAAGCAACACAGATTATTATCTACTTAGTTCTACTGATTGCAATATCCCCTTATCTGACACTCATAGCTTTTTGTACAAGTATAATCAGTCTGTTGATTCTAAGAGTAGCAACAAAATATTTACGCCGGTACGCTCATAGGATGCAAAACGCAATGGCTGACTATACCTCAATTCTGCAAGAAACCATCTCCGGTATCCGGGTAGTTAAAGCATACAACGCCGAAGATTCAGTCCTTAAAAGATTTATAAGCGAAACACAAAAATATGTACATTCCGCTGTTAAACATCAGAAAATTATCACGATGGTTCCGTCTTTCAATGAAATTTTTGCTATCATTTCTTTGTGTGTAGTGCTTTATATAGGCGGAAGTCAGGTTCTTGTTACCAAACAAATGAATCCTGCCGACCTGATGCTGTTTTTATTCTCATTGTTTTCAATTATGTCACCTATTGCTACTGTTATTAATAATATTTCTGTAATTCAAAGAGGATTTGTTGCCGCAGAGCGTGTGTTCGAAATCATTGATAAAAAGCCGACTGTTCAAACGGGGCTTGAAGAAATCAGTACATTTGACAATTCAATAGAAATTAAAAATATCAATTTCAAATACGAAGAGCAACTTGTTCTGAAAAACATTTCTTTCACTGTTCCAAAATCGAAAAAAATTGCTTTTGTCGGTTCAAGCGGTAGCGGTAAGTCCACTATGCTTGACTTAATTATCCGATTCTACGACCCGAATGAAGGGGCAATTTTGATTGACGGACGGAAAATTACGGATTTGACAATTGCCTCTTATCGCTCATTATTCGGCATTGTAGCACAGGAAACGATTTTATTCCACGAAACTATTGCGAACAATATCCGCTACGGTTTCGAGCATGCGACTATGGATACTATAATTGAATCGGCTAAAATTGCAAATGCCTATAATTTTATTATGGCTATGCCTAACGGCTTCAATACTCTTGTTGGCGACAGAGGGGTTACTCTTTCGGGCGGAGAGAAACAGCGGATTGCAATTGCACGCGCACTTGTCCGCAATCCACGTATTCTTGTATTTGACGAGGCTACTTCTGCCTTGGATACCGAATCCGAAAAAGTTGTGCAGGAAGCAATCAATAACTCACTCGAACAAAGAACCGCAATCATTGTCGCCCACAGACTTTCTACTATTATTGACTGCGATAACATTTTGGTTTTTGACAAAGGCACAATAGCTGAAAGCGGTACACACTCCGAACTTCTTGCTAAAAACGGTATCTACAAAAAGCTATACGAAATTCAATTCAACGATAAAACGAATACATTAAACAGCTGAAATTTTTCTTCCAGTACTTTGCTTATTTCATCATCTTCTGCTAAAAAAAATAATCGAATCAAAATAAAAAAATATCGAAATGCTCAACATTTTTTAATAATTTAGTTTTCGGAAAAATCAATATTCAAAAATAATTGACTTATAAAAGCTATGAATCCCACAAACCGACAAAGAGACGAAATAGTTGAACTAATCGAAAGCTCCGGTCTGCAAAGCAAAACATTGGACTATCCCCAGCGTATCGAATTCAAAGACCTGATGAATTACCGTATTGATAAAATTCTGATGGTATGCAGTTATTATGATTATTATACTATTATTGAGGACGGGCATCTTCAGGAAGCAATTTTTAACGAATACCTGGATTTGAATCTTTATTATGCACCGCATATTATAAGAGCTAACTCCGGATCTTCCGCACTGAAATTATTGGAGAATGAAAAGTTCGACCTGATAATCGTTACACTTAGATTAGGGGATATCGAGTTAGCGGGTTTTAATGAAATAGTCAAAAGAAAATACCCGGGTATTCCTATCGTTCTTCTTGCTTCTCAATCACGGGAATTGTATTTACAGATGGCAAAGGGCTGTCTTTCGCAACTCGATAAAGTATTCATCTGGTCAGGCGACAGAAAAGTTTTTCTTGCTATAATCAAATTTTTCGAAGACATTAAAAATGCTCAGATTGACTGCCTGCAATTCGGTGTAACCGCGATAATTCTTGTAGAAGATTCCCCTGGATTTTATTCGGCATATTTGCCGCAGATACACACTGAAGTTATGAAGCAGACTCAGAGGTTAATCGAAGAGGGCAAGAATTCTTCTGAAAAACTCCTCCGTCAGCGCGCCAGACCTAAAATACTTCTTGCTGAAACTTATGAAGAAGCCTGGGAATACTTCACAAAATACCGTAACTTTTTATTGGGAATTATCACGGATTTGGATTTTAAAAAAGACGGCAAAAAGAATAAAAATGCAGGACTTGAACTGATTAAAGCTGTAAGAGCCGAACTTCCGGATTTACAGATTCTATTGCAATCATCAGACACGAGTGGTGTTCAGTTTGAAAAAGAACTGGATTTGACTTTTATTGATAAAAATTCCCGAACTCTTCTGCTTGAACTTGCGGAGTTTATGAATAATAACTTCGGATTCGGTGATTTTATTTTCCGCTCAAGCGACGGAACAGAAGTATCGCGTGCAAAAAACCTTCACGAATTGCGCGAATCGCTAAAATATGTACCTGAAGAATCTCTGCTTTACCATTCACAGCACAATCATTTTTCCTACTGGCTCACCGCCAGAACGGAATTCGAACTTGCATATAAATTGAAACCGATTAAAAACAGTGAATTCAAAACGGCTCAGGATTTACGCTCATATCTTGTTCAGTGCATTTCAAAACAAATTATCGAAAACAGACGTGGTGTAATCTCTGTCTTCCAGCGCGATGACTATAACGAATCTCTCAATTTTCAGATAATCGGCGACGGCTCCCTGGGCGGTAAAGCACGCGGTCTGGCATTCATAGATAAAATTCTGAAAGAATACATCGAAACTAAATATTTTGACGGAATCAATATCTCCATTCCCCGTACTCTTGTTCTGGGAACCGAAGTATTCACACAGTTTATGGAGCAGAATAATCTGTACAAGATAGCGGTTCAAAACATAGACGATGAATACATTTTACGCGAATTCCTTCTTGCGGATATGCCCCCGACAGTTCTTGGCGACCTGAGGGAAATACTGAAAAAAGTACGGTATCCGATTGCCGTACGCTCTTCAAGTCTTCTTGAAGATGCAGTATATCAACCTTTCGCCGGTGTTTATGCTACGGTTAT
>JBAYGQ010000118.1:0-6987 GCA_041666585.1 Bacteroidota bacterium | reverse complement strand
GAGCGGTAAATATATTCGCGGAATCTGCGGAATCTCTGTATCATAAAGATAATCACGCCAATCAGGATTAATCCGAATACTATAAAAAATACCGGAGTCCGCTCGGTATAACTACCTGCATTGAGCAAAGGTTCTTTTTCGTTATTGAATAATGTCTGCAATGTAAGGAAGGATAACCTTTCCTGCCTCCAGCGGTCAACAATTCCAGATGTACAGATATATTCATCATCATTGTTGAGTGTCAGCAAAGGATTGTTTAATTCATAATCATTGAAAGACCAGTACAAAGTTCCGGAATATCCAAGCTGTTTCACGATTCTGTATGTATTGCTGATATAGAAAGCCTGGGACTCTACTGAAAGAGGATCAGAGAAACCGCTATGGTTCTGAGGTTGCACACCAATCCCGAAATTAATAATTATCGGCATTGTATTAGCGAGTGACTTAAGACGTACCAAATTCCTGTAAATATCATCATAAGTTTTAGATTTTCTTTCAGTACGTATAATAATAAAATCATATCCTTCAGTGCTTGCAGATTTTGAATCAGCCGGAAGAATTTTATAAATCATCTTAGTTGAGTTCTTTTTAAATTCTGTAATTAACATCTTGGAAAAATCTGTTGCTTCGGGTGAATTATCCTGCACACCGTCCATTATTCCCCAACCTACCAGCGATGGATGAGAGGAATAAGAATTAATCATTCTGTCAGCGAGATTTTTCATACGTACGATTATTTCGTCAGAACTAAGCAGAGTATTCGGAACGTTATAAACAGGCAAATCAACCATAACAAGGATACCGTATTTGTCGCATAAACTCAGAAAATAAGGATGAGGAACGCTGTATTTCACGCAAATTAAATTAGCTCCGAGAGTCTTGATTAATTGCAAATCTCTTTCCATCCTCTGTGTTGAAAGGGTTTGCCCGGTAGAGGCATAGTCTTCGATATAATCAACACCTTTGATATCAATAAGAGAGTCATTGAGGAAAAATGAATAATTCCCGTTGATATTCCGAACTTCGAAGTTTCTGAAAGCAATTGGAGCGGAAAGCTCATCAATTGTTTGTCCGTTTTTAGTTACTTTGACGTTAATCTCATATAATTCAGGATTAGTGAGATCCCATAACGCAGGATTGTTTACATTCATTGCAAAATCCAAAGTAACGGTTCTTTCGTTATCAATATCGAGTTTCTGAGCTGAAGCAGTTGCGGCATGTTCGCCGGTAGTCTTACGTCTGATTGACGCTTCCACATAGAGATTACCTTTATCAATCGCTTTTGGAGATATTGAATCCGACTTAATTATTCTGCTAATTTTTTCCAATTCACCGGAAGAAATATTGACTTTTACATTAACGGAGGCATTTGAATAATCTTTATTTATTTTAGTTTTATACTGGATATTGCTTACCCAAACATGAGGAGTACCTATAAAAAAGATTTCGCGGGGAATCCCTGTCATTGCCTTTTTGTTGTAAGTGTTAAACTCCCTTATCTGACGAGCGTAGTCTGTTGCAGGCAGAATTACTAATTTAACTGTATTTGTTTCGTTTGTGATAATTCTTCCGGGAATACGGACAGTAAAAGGAGTGAGTCCGCCAAGATAGCGACCGACAAATTGATTGTTGAAATACACTTCTACCTGGTCGTCAAGCCCCAGAAAATACAGATGCCATGTAAGTTTTTGGATGAGTTTGTTGTCTATCCTGATTGTCCTTTTATATGTAATAGGTTTTAATGTCGGAAGAGAATACGGAACAGTTAGGTCAAACCAAAATTCATCATCGTAGGATGCATCCCATTTGCCATAAAGCGGTGCAAAGAATCGTGTAGAAGACGGAATCAGAGTACGGATTTCATAGTCGGTAAGCGGTTTGTATGGAGTTTCCGCTAAAGTGAAAACCGAACAAATCGAAAAAAATACTGCGAATACTAAAATCCGCATTATATGTTTATTGGTACTATGTAAATACATTAAATCTCCGATTCTAATTTGATTTTTAAACGAATTACAAAAGTAAGATTTTTTTAGTCAAAAAAAAATTGTTAGTAGTTCATTTTTGGATTAATTAATAATGTATTTATTATGTAAAGGAAAGAAAAAATGAATTTACTCATAAACTCTAGGAATACGGGCGGCAACCGAAGTAAGAACTTCCCAGATGATTGTACCTGCTTTTTGGGCTATTTCTTCGGCTGTAATTGTTTCGTTCTCCTGCGAACCAAGTAGAATGACTTCGTCTCCGACATTGATTGTATCATTACCTACATCAGCCATGCACTCGTCCATACAGATAGCACCCGCTATCGGATAACGCTTACCGTTGATAAGACACTCGCCTTTACCTGTCAGATTTTTAAAATATCCGTCGCCGTAGCCGATTGGAATAGTTACGATATTTGTAGGTTTATTAGCTGTATAAAGTCTGTCGTAGCTAACCGTTTCACCTTTTCGGATTGTTCTGCTCAGAATCACTTTCGATTTCAAAGTAAGCACCGGTTTCAGGTTTACTGTATCTTTTAAATAATCTGCCGGAGCATAACCATAGAGCCAAAGCCCGGGACGTGTCAGATTAAAATGAGAATCGGGATGATTTGCAATTGCACCTGAATTTGCAGAATGAGTATATTTGAAAGTAAAACCCGCCTGATTCAGCTCTTTTATTGTATCATTGAACAATTTCAACTGTCTGTGCAAAAAGTTTGCATCAGATGTTGATGAAGCAAAATGTGTACATACACCTTCCATTTCAATATTAGGAAGAGTCAAACATTTTTGCATAAAAGCGACACATTCCGATGGCTGAACACCTTCGCGGTTCATACCCGTTCCGATGAATAAATGTGCTTTAATCTGTACATTTTGCTTGACCGCTTCTTCTGATAAGGCTTCTATAAATTCAATGGATGATGCTACGGGTTGAAGATTGTATTTACAAAAAATATCAACCTCATCGGGAAGTGCGGGTACAAGGACAATAATAGGTTCATTATCTCCCGATTCACGGATTACAATTCCTTCCTCGGGAAAAGCAATTCCGAGAAAATGGATTTTTTCTTTGCGTAAAAGTTTGGATATTCCGACAGTACCGTGTCCGTAAGCATTAGCTTTAACAATTGCAATCGCTTTAGAATTTGGAGTAAATTTTCTTAATTCCGCTATATTATGCTTTAAATTTTCTGAATTTATTACTGCAACTGTTGCCCGCATGCCTTACTTTCATCCGATTAAAATAAAATCTCACAAAAATTATGCTGTCAGATATCTTAAATCTGAAAGCAAATTATATAAATAACAATTTACAAAACTAAGGAAGTTTTGTGAGTTAACCGAATAAAACTAAAGCAATATTAAAAACTCATCGGAAGAGTACAAATGTTTAGAAGAACTATATTATTACTTCTACGCTGTGTTTACTGATTTCGTTGATGAAATCATCTCCTTCAAGAAAATATTTAGTCGGATAGGGATGAGTTTCAATAATCGGGTACTTGATGTTGATACTTGAATATAGTTTTAAATTATCAAAAATATTATCATTGAACGCATCTGAAACTAATAGCAAATCAATGTCGGACCACTCATTAGCCTGATTCCTTGCCGCCGAACCGAATAAAAAGACTTTGTAAAAATGAAGCCCGTTTGCTAAACATTCATCTACAAATGATTTGGCTATATTTAATGCAGTTTCCCGATTAACCATTGTCTTAACTTATCAGTTGCTTCTAAAAATTCTATAATACATAAACACATCGGATGACTTCAAGTCATCCGATGTGTTTATTGAAATGAAAATTAAGGAACTATTACATCGCCTATGTCTTTTGTTTCACCCAATGCACCGCTTGTAACAGTTAAGGTTTTGCTTTTTTGCATATAATAAAAATGAATATCAACACTAATATTAGGTCTAACAGATAATTTAAAAACACCTAAAGAATCTGTTGATTTCTCTCTGGTACCTGAAGAAGGCTGATTCGCTAAATAAACATAAGCATTCTTTGCAGGCATACTATTGGAATCCAAAACTCTGCCTGTAATATATGAACCGCCAATATCTAATTTTATATCGCCGACATCCTTTGTTTCATTTTGACTGCCGGTCTGAACATCCACTCTTACTTTTGTGGTAGAAGTATCAGCATTATAGGTTGCAATTTCTATTACATACTTTGAATTTGTCAATCCGAACAGTTTAAACCTTCCATCCCTACTAGAACTGATAAGGTCAACAACTTTGTTTGTACTGTCAAGCAGTTTCAAAGATATATATTCAAGCGGCTGATTGCCGTTATCTACAACCCTGCCTGTAATTACCACTACATTCATAGTATCAATGTTGATTATCAGATTGCCTATGTCCGTTATCTGGCTTGTTGCCGGAGTTGCATAATCAGCTGATGTACTTGTAAAAATATGATATTTTGCAAAAACCGTTGCTGTTGAATTAGACTTAACAGCTATCTTAAAACTGCCGTCATCGGCTGTAATCGCGGAGGCCTGACCTGTGTAATCAACTCCGACTGATTTAACAGAGGCACATGAAACGGGATTGCCGTTGTTATCAACTACCTTACCCTGAAAATAAGAAGTTTGTGTAGGTTGGTCGCAGTTCCAGTTGCTGAAATGGCGGACAGTCCCTACATAATTATTCCCGACTTTGTTAGCAGAGCCTTCTTCAATCCACTGCCCTCTCGACTCGTCGAAATACCATAGCGGTATCGTCTGAGGTGCTGTTGCCTGCTGTTTCTGAGTTATAGGCATTGTTATCGTCGCCGGTTTACCCGAAGCTAACTGAAGCTTTTCGGTACCGTTCAGAAGTTCAACCGCTATGAAGCCGAAGGACTCAATCTGTGTTACTGAATTATCATTTCTCAAGCCTTCAAATTCACCCGGAAAACATCCGTAGAAAACATTATTCGAGGGGTCAAAATAAGTTGCTTTAACTGTGGCTGTACCCGTAAAAGCAACGCTTCTGCTGTCAACAATTGAATTCGGAAGTAAAACAACAGATGCACCGTTGAACTGCACGGTACCTCCGTTTAACGCATCCAAATTTTGCTTTTTGCCGACGGGTATAACAGATGCGTCAACATAGCTGACTCTGCCTGCTTTTACGGTAACAATTTTTTGAGTAGTTGTGTAATTATCCATCGTAAAACTTACGATTACTTTATCGCCGGCTGATACTCCCGAAAGTAGAAAACTGCCCTTATTGTTAGTATAAGCCACGAGATTCCCTACACGAACTTCCACTCCGCTTATGGCTATTTTATTCGTTGTTGTTACAGTACCGGAAACGGTTCCTTTATTAGCACCGTTACCGTTGTCAATAGGATTGTCATACTTTTTACAGGCAGGTAAGCCCGCGAAAATTAGCACAAGCAGTAAAAATGCAAGAATCCGCTTAATAAGTAGATTTTTATTCATAACTACTCCGATTAATATAAAAATATATAATTGTGTTTAACTTTATTAATACAACAATAACACTTTTTTTTGTTAAAAGTTACTTGATTTAAAATTTAAATAGAAATTGCTAAAACATTCCTCTCTTGTTCCAATACTCTGAGATTAAACAAGGAGATTTTCTTTAATACGTATCTCCGCTTTAATTACTATATTTGTATTTTTACGGATGTAAGAGATATGAGCGAAAAAGCGTCTGTGATATTTATGGGAACTCCCGAATTTGCAGTTCCGACTCTTGTAAAACTGAATGAGGAATTCGGAGTAAAAGCCGTTGTAACCGTTCCCGATAAACCTCAGGGCAGAGGCAAGAAACAATTGCCCTCCCCCGTTAAACAGAAAGCCGCCGAACTCTCCATACCAATACTGCAACCCGATTCACTGAAGGACATTGATTTCGTAGATAAGATAAAAGAATTAACACCGGATATTATTGTTGTAGTGGCATTCCGCATACTGCCAAGGGAAGTATTTTCGCTTGCAAAGTTGGGTACATTTAATATTCATGCAAGTTTATTGCCAAGATACCGCGGTGCCGCTCCGATTAACAGAGCAATTATCGAAGGTGAAAAATATACGGGACTTACTTCCTTCCTGCTCGATGACAAAGTTGATACAGGAAATATTCTGCTCCAAAAAAAAATAGAAATACCCGAAGGCTCTACTGCAGGAGATTTACACGACCTGATGATGCCTCTGTCCGCAGACATGGCTGTGGAAACCTGCAAAATGCTTCTGAGCGGAAATTTCAGAACAACAATGCAGGATGATTCGCTTGCCTGTCCGGCTCCAAAACTGTTTGCCGAGAATTGCAGAATTGACTGGAACCTGCCGGCAGAGCGTATAGTGAATTTTATTCACGGGACTTCGCCTACTCCGGGTGCATGGACTATATGGAATGGAAAAAGATTAAAAATATTGAGAGCTGAGCTGTACAAGGGAAGTGCTTTGTCCGAGCCGGGAAGTTTTTCAATTGAAGATGACAAGTTTATTATTCAGTGCGAAACAGGCTCTATCAATGCCACTGAAATTCAGCCGCAGGATAAAAAATCTATGAAAACCGCTGATTTTGTTCGTGGCTACAGAGGAGAAACAAATGGAATTCTCTGAATTATTTGAACTCAAAACAGAATATATTTTATTGAAATGAGAGGGCAATAATTAAAAAAAAATATAATAGTTTACTCTATAAAAAAATGAATAGAAAAGAGAAAACCAAGAATATAAAAAAGACATTGAAAAAGGAGTCCAAATGCCAAAATTGCACACAACACATTACAAAACATATTTTAATTTGAGAGCGAAGCATTGTTTTTTTATAATTATTTATCTGGGAATTTGCTGGAATTATTCGTATTGTACTGAACCTTTAATAAGCATGGATGAAATACAAAATTCAACAACATTTACTAAAAATGAGCAAAGCTTTAAACCACAAATTGGTGTTTTTTTAGGTGTGGGAACAGGTTTAGGAGCAAGGCTCGGTGTAAACTATTTTATAAATAAAACCTTT
>JBAYGQ010000117.1:0-7031 GCA_041666585.1 Bacteroidota bacterium | reverse complement strand
TTTTCGTTGTTTCTAAACAAACTAATGCAAATATGTCTATTTCATTTTCATTATATCTCGTTTTCCCATCATGTCCGGCTCTTTTAATACTAAACATATATGCTGGAATTTTTGATTTTCTTTCTTGTTGTAATACACGTGGCTTTTCTGTTGTTTTTACTTGTATTTTTAATAATTTTTCTCCAGTATCTAAAAGAACATCATAAGGCAATCCCTGTTCGCTTGGAAACGCAATAAATCCTTTTAGTATTAAGTCTGCACAAACAAGATATTCTCCCGCCTTGCCTATTTGTAATTGTTTACTATCTCGTATCATAATTTTTTTCTATAAATAGAATATAATACTTTGAGGTTGAAATAGCCAAATCATAAAAGATATTAATAATTTATTAACAATAGCTAAATCGTAACATTTATCAGGCTTTTGTTTCATAAACTCAATACAATCCATCAAATACAGGTTAATATTTTTATAGTGGAATTCTGTCATGCTGGCACCACCTTTAAATAATTACTAAATCCTTTATATTTAGGCATATACTTAGCCATATTGCGAAAGACATACGCCACTTTTTTACTCATTAATTTTTGACGGCATTCGTCAATCTCCTGACCGTTAAATTTTACAGTATAATGTCCGGTGTCTGGTTGTCTTTTAATCCTGACTTTAGTTGCAGGCTTATACTTGTAACAGTTATATAGGTCGCTGTTGTCGCTCACGAAGTTTGTGTTTTTTTAAGTTCAATTTTTAATGTTTTAATTAGTTTTTTATTAAATTCTATGCCCGAATTTAAAATTTCAATCCTTTTTTTTAATGTCAAAATATTAGATTCTTTTTTAAGTTTTTTATATGAATTTTCGCAAAATTGCTTATCATACGATTCTTTTATTATCTCAATATAATCATTTTTTCTTCGATAGTCCTTATAGAATCTAATTTTTTCAGCCCCTTTATAAAAAGCATCGCCAATATACTCTTGTAATTGGCTAATATTAGCTGATTTGCGAAGTTTTATAACGTAAAACTCCGCTTCAAAAAAAACCTCAATTGTTTTAAATTTCATCTTTTTTATCAAATATTTCAGTTAACTCTATATCCGTACCATCGAACAGATCGCTCGCCCAGAAGGCAAAATAATCCTTTCTCATTGTGCAAGGAATTCCATTTTCAACAAAATTTGACGTGTCTAATATCTTCATCAATTCCTTAACTTCCGAAATGGATGGGAATATTATAACGTCCATCTCCCACTTCTCGTCATTATGATACCACTGATATTCAATACCATTATCGTGAATAAATTTGTAGAAATCAATTGTTGTCATTATGCTAAAATTTCAATTATTTTTTCCGCTAACTTATTTGTTAGCAATATTTCTTCTTTATGATCATTATCTTCCCAACAGCCATCAAGTAAGCAATACGCTTCATATCCTATTTGGTCGTTAATTTCGCCACTATCCAAATCGTCTAATACATACTGTATATTTTGCTCGCTTGGGAGAATTGCAATATTCAATCCTTTTCCACAAATGTCGCATGTCAAAAAATTATCCGATTCGTAACCCCCGCAAACATTATGAGTACTGCTGAATGTTGGATTGCTATCCTGTCCCTTCTTAGCATGTGATTTTATTGCATTCTCTACGGCTTCTGTTATGCACTTTTCGCAAAAATCACCATCGATAGAACATCCATCTTGCTCCACCCAATGAATGGGGCTTAAAGTAGTATCATATCGCTTCCTGAACGGTTCTAATAACTCTTTAGCCTTATTTATTAATTCTTTTTGCATTAGATATTCTTTTCTGTAAATTTAACACTCATTTCACTAACTAATTCAAATAACCTAAACTTTATTTTTATTAGTGGTGTAATGGGTTTTGTGAATATGTGGTTGTATAATTTATAAATGTAGGTGTATAATATAATGGGGTTTTTTAGCTTAGTTAAGATGGTTTATATGGCTGATTTCTTCGACTTTCTATTTCCGCCAAAGTTTCATCAATAGATTCTAATGTAGTATTTTCTTTAAAAAAATCAGATTCAGATTTCTTTTGATACTTTAATACTTCGAGTTGCAACTTCGCAGCATTGATAAGTGTTTGTACGTTTTGGCAGATTTGTTTTGCTTTTTCAATCTCAATTTTACCATCAATTAATTTATCATTTACGTCAATTAATTGTTGAATGATTTCAGGATACGTTTTCATTTTTTTCTAATTTTTTAATATTTCGTTTTAAAGTTAATAATTCTGTGAATAATTTTATCATATTTTCATCTTGTGGCAATCCTCGTTTTCGAAGCAACGATTTAATATAAATAGGATGTAATGTTTCGATATATCTCCTATCTCTTTTATTCCATTTTGTACGCAATTGGTCTTTTGTCTTACGTTTTTCACGCTTAATCTTACGTTCTGGGTCTGAAATATTACGTTGATGTTCAATACAAGTATTGCATTTTTTTAACCTCCAAACATTCCCAGTTTTTGAAATTCCTTTAACCAAAAAACATTTCTCTGGTCTATCCTGATTGCAATACTTACATATCATTTGGAATATTTTTAACGGTTTTGGTGGAATAATTTTGGAATAAAATACAGACTTTTATTATTTCCATTCAAATTTATATGTTTTCATATCGTGTTTACCATTTTTAAAGTCATTAATTCTATCTAATACCTTATCTGGCATATTATTTGAATTAAAAATCTTGTATCCAATTACGGCTATTAATGGATGTGATTTATGCCAAACATATTCTACATAAATTGTTTTATCTTGTTTTATACCATCAAATAAATTAGCAAAATAAAAACAAGTGTCATTAGTTAAAAGCATTTCATCAATTAACCTATCAAAATTTTGCCAAATACAATCCTCGAAATATTCAAGGCAACCTCCATTAAAATCCAAATCTGCTTCTACTGGAAATGCTATTCCGTTGGGTTTTTTCATAATATTAAATTGTTTTTAGTGGGTGTTTTTCAAAATAAGCATACACATAAGACGTGGAACTGGTTCTATATATTCGCACTGGTTTTTTTTTACAATTATGACATTTATTTTCATTATGATAATCAAGTGTATGCCATTCATGTTCGCAATGATAGCACCACATATCTTCTTCGTGTAGTCTTTTTTCTGTATTCATTATTTCATGTGTTTTAAATGAATATCATAAAATTTATTTGCTTCTTTGTCTGCTTTTTTCATTTCTGATGTATAAATAAATTCATCGTATTTGTTGCAATTTTCACCATCGCCACATTTTTTTGCTTTATCGAAATAATTACACCAGCCATTTCCGCTTGTAGTTTCGTCTGTAAAATTCCTACACTTCCCACAATATTTATTATTCATATATCCATTGGTCTATTTAAGTTAAAAAATAAATTTCTTGCTGCATTATCTGATTGTTTTTGCATCAATTTATAAACTAATTCCTTGTTATCAATCCTTAATTTCTTAATAATTTCGTTTTTATTCTGGATGGTATTTTTCAAAGTTATGATTTCTGAATCAATTTTCAACTGTTTATTGTCAGATTTTTTTAGGTTAAAAATCTCTGTTTTAAACTTCTCATTCTGAATAATTAACGATTCTATTTTTTGCTCCAATTTTACTGTTGCATTATCTTTTTTATGTGTTAAATGCCAACTTCCGCAATGGCATAAATAAGCCCGAAGCGGGATTGTTTGTCGCTTTGATTTATTCTTAATCCTTGCAATATCCTCAATTGCAAATCTTTCAGTCGAATATGATGTTTTGTTGCAGGTCATATTATTTATTCATCAAATTCAATTTCTTCAACGCTTACTTCATCAATTTTGAACGAATATTCCACATCAAAATCTGTAACTCTAACAGTAGCATTTGATTTAATGTACTCTACTTTTCTCAGGTTTGACATTTTTATATATTTCTCATATTCTTTTTCTGAAATTTCAAGAGAAACCTCAATCTCTCCAATATTTTCACTTTCGATATATGGAAGTGTTTCTAATCTTATTTTTTTCATTATTTTACTTTTTTAGTATTATTTATTCATTAAATTACTCCTCAGCAACTCCATATTTTCCCGAAACTTCTTGTCGGTTTCGATATAATTATTTACAACCCTAACTGAGTGGCATACGGTTGAATGGTCGCAATGACATAGGTTTCCTGTAGTGCTTAGTGATGGTCTGTGGTTTACTAAAGTTCTAACAAAATAGATTATTACTTGTCGAGGCATAAGCAGCTCACGCTTTCTGGACATTTGTTCCCTTTTCATCTTTTGACCCAAATTATTATGAGTATGTATTTCATAAATCAATTCAGGAGTTACTTTATAGAATTTACAAACATCCTTTATAATTTTCCCTACTGCCATTACTCCACTTAGCCTCCGCAACTCCTCCAACTCAACTATTGACTTAATGATTTCGTTCATTTTAGTTGCAAACTCCTCGCTCTGAATGTCTATGTCGGGGTTGTTCTTTGCGAATATTACTCCGGCTTCAAATAGTTTTTTATTCATTGTCAATCACATATTTATTTCCAAATAATTTTATCACTTTTCTGAAACAAAGTTATTAAATTTTTCAATTGTAAGTATTTCTTTTTCAGTCATAGTTCAATATTTTGTATTATACTTAGCGATTAGTTATAAAACATTGCCTGTATTGGCTTTGTCTTTAACATTGAGTGGTTCGATAACAGGCAACGATTTTATAACACCAGATAAAAGCAATTTAGCTTCCATCTCCTTATAAATGTTCGTTCCTATTGCCCAATCTACATCAATCGGTGAGCAACCCCAAGTAAGTTCACATATAGTAACGTACTTTTCTTCTTGCTCTTTTGTCAATTTTCTATTCCAATTTTTCATAATAAACTGCTTTTATCTGTAACCGTTATGCCTAATGCTACTTAGACACCTTTACAACTTTGATTTCATATTCCTCACCTTTGTAATTAAACCGCATTTTTTGGTCTAATTGTAAAAGATGTTGAGCAACTGCACCAACGGCACTATCGGTAACATCATGTTTTGTATTGCCCCACATTCCGTTTTTTAGAACATTCCCAGCAAACAACTTGCTCGTTAAAGGTGAGCAACCTACTTTGAAATTTGACATTTTATTTATGTTTTAAGTTAATAATAAAGCACATAGGCATAACACATAATATAAAAAATTGGGGTTTAATCGGTAATTCCGATTTTTCTACCCGCTTTAAACTTTGTAGCGTTGGATAGGCACGTATCCACGCAATCCCCAACTTTTCATATTATCACCGTTATAAGCCATTTTAGGAAGCATCCTTCAACTTATAATATTTTTCGTGGTTTAGTAATCCAGTTCCATTACCTATATGAATAAGTAATTCTGAATTTAATAGTTTATCTGCAATTCTCGTAGAAATACTTCCGAATGTTTCGCCATCATTACCTCTAATTTCTCCATTAAACGGACTCCAATGAACAAAGTATTTTGATTTATCTTGAAGTATTTTCAATGCTTTTTTGTAATCTAATTTCTTATTCATATCGTTTGATTTGTGAAGAAAAACGGCTTATAACAGCACATACCCAAAAGAGGGGTTTTAGTGGTTATATGAACATTTTTGCTTCGGTTAAACATTTGTTTTATATTGAAAATTTGTGCTTCGCAATCCCCTCCTTTGGGTATCTACAAAACGTTACCAACAATGCTACTTCCAATGTTCACACTCGGTAACACAAAATTTTGTATCTTTAAATATACATTCCATCGGTGCAAATCCATGACAAAATTTTTCATCTTTCGCACTGTTGGGAACATCAGATAACAACAATTTTTCATTGCTACTATTGATGTTTTCTACTTGATTTTTACCAGAGTAGTACTCAAATATACATTCTGATACTAATTTAGCATTATCTTCATTTTTAGGAAGTCCAACTGTTGAATGTAAATCATCGAAAAATCGCCAATTAAATCCTCCCATATCATTATCGTATGTGTCTAAATTTACATATTCCTTAATAAACTTTTTTATAAGCGATTTTACATTAATCTCGTATGGAGTTGGACTTACACCAAAACGTGGCATAACAACAGGTGTATCCAATTGCTGCTCCTGTGTTCCAAATAATCTTTTCCATATTTTTTTCATTTTTAATTTCAATTTAAGTTTCTACTAATTTTACGCAACTGTATATACCTGCGGACGTTAGCCGTAATTCAATCACGCCACGTAACGTGCATTGCTTCGAGTTTATCTCTGAGTAGTGGCGAACCATAGTTTTCAAACTTCATTTTTAGAGAAGGATATACCTCTAAATCATTTGGGCATTGTATTTTAAATGGTAGCTTACGTTTATCCTCTGAAATTTGTAAGGCTTCTAAAATGAAGTCATTCAAACTTTTTTCTTCATCAGAAGAACTACGGCTAACATCGTATAAAAAAACATTGCCAGCTTCATCGGTAATTTTAAATTCGTATTTCATATTAAGTTTTGTTATAAGTTTAACATTCGTGTTTCAAATGGCAACGTTTTTTATACGCCACCGTTATACGCAAGGCTACAAACTGCCTTTCAATTGATAAATCTCGTTTTGTAAGTCAGAAAATTGGGGGTGTTCTGCCATCATATTAAAAAGCCTTTCAAGCGCATAGTATCTATTACTATTCGTGCTTTCTAAATATCCAATCTTTCTTTCAAGTTCATTAACGTGGCTTTTTAATCCCCTGTTTTCAGTTTGTAAACCATGCAGTTCCCATTTATCTGCCTTGTCCCCCAATTTTCTTTCAATTTCGTATGTATTCATAATTTTCGTTTTCAACACCGCCCAGCGTATAACAGCGGTTTGGTGCTATTATTTTGCCTATTAAATTTGTGGTAAACTTGAAATGTCTGCAAGGCAAAATAACAGACACCAAACCGCAAAACGTTAGCAACTATTGCTTTAAATATTTATCAACTGCATCTTCAAGCGAGATATTATCCCAATATTTATGTCTATGCCAATCTGCAAAAAGCAACAGTTCACTTCGTTTG
>JBAYGQ010000116.1:0-7037 GCA_041666585.1 Bacteroidota bacterium | reverse complement strand
AGTATTTACATTATTTATTTATCAATGAATTAAAAAAAAGAAAATCTAATACATGTATAATAAAAAAGTTCAACAGAGAATTAAGACAAATTTGCTTAGCATCTAATATAAATTTAAATTCTTATAATGAATTAGTAAGAAAATTAAATAAAAGAATAAAGTTATAATTTATGTACTACCCATATCTCAGAGGAAGACAGTTCGAACTAATAGCATTACGTGAGTTTGCATCACAACATAGTTTAGCAAATAATATTGTACCAATTATTGAACCAGTAAAGAAAACTTTTAACAGTATGAAATTAGCATTACTTAAACTTTTAGAAAACAATATAAAATTTGCATTAATTCTTAATCCAATAGTAGGGGAAATTGGGAAAATTTCTGAAATATTAGACTCACTATCGGATGAACTAGGAGATAAATCAGCATGGATACCAGCTTATATACTGTCTAACAATTACATTAAAGTAGTTAATCATATAGAGAAATTTGATTATAAGGAAGTAATGCTTTTGTGTTCTGATAATACAGATATTAGTGATATTAATTTCATCACTCTTGTTTCATCGCCTCGCATTAAATATATTGTATTTAGAGAAAATAGAAATTTAAAGAGAAAAATGACAAGTTATATGAAAGAACTTATTAGGCTTGATGACAACTTTAATACTCAAAAGAAAAATAAAGATTTTTTAAAAATACCAGATGAAAAATTCTCTGAAGAGCATTTATTTTATAAAGAAGAAGGTTATAGCGGTTTTTCTGATTACACAATATTGGATAGCGAATATGCAGAAGGTGGTTTTTTACCAAGAGCAGTAGCCATACATATTACATATCAAAAAGAAAATGAAGAAGTATGGATAAGACATTTTACATCAGATAGTAATGAGAACACTAGCAATGTACAAGGAAAATTTGCAGAAGCAGCAAAAAAAGCTGTTGAATTTCTTGATAATAAAGATATTCATAATTTCGCGTCAAATGAATTAAGAGGATATTATAATAATGGCAATGGAACTTACCCTGGACTGGGTATGGTTAAAAAGATTTCAATAAAGAATCACCTTGAGTTAATGAATGAAATTTTAAATTCAGTTGAATAAGCATGAAGATCTGTGTAAATTGTTTTAACGATTTGGAACTTAAGCAGTTTATAATCACAAATTCAGTTGAAAAGGGTAAATGTGATTACTGCAGTGGTAGTTTAAATTTTGAACTTTTAAACATAGATGAATTGTTAGATTTTTTTTCTGAATTTATTAATATTTTTAAAAATGATCCTACTGGAATTCCTCTCAATGAAATTATTCAAAATGACTGGAACTTGTTTTCAAGTAAATCAGTTTGTTTAGCTATTCTATCTGACATCCTAAGTACATTAAATTCATCCTTAACTAATCCACAAGTCAGTGTATGCTATATATCTGAAATAATTGAAAATGTTTCATATTGGGAAAAACTAAAGGAAGATATAAAATGGAATCGTAGATTTCTGACCAATAGTGATAAATTAACTGAATTAGGTTGGGATAGTTTTTTTAATAAAACAATTACATGGTCTAAATCAGAACCATTATTTCGAGCGAGGTTACATTATAGCGGTGACCAAAAAATATTTAGTTTTAAAGATATGGGGTGCCCTGATAAAATTAAAGCTCCAAGTGGGAGAGCAAACCCTCAGGGAATTCCTTTTTTATATCTTAGTACAGATATTAAAACGACCTTATTCGAGATTCGTGCTTCTTATTTGGATGAAGTAAGTGTTGGTAAATTTGAAGTAGCTAACAATAATAAAATGGTATTAGTAGATTTTACAGAAATTCCCAGTGCTTTTTTATATATGGATGATATTATTAATTATACAAAAATCATTCTTTTGAAAAAATATATCAGTTCAGACTTGTCAAAACCAATTCGTCGATACGATTCTGAATTGGAATACGTCCCTACCCAATTTATTTGTGAATATATTAGAAATATTACGGGTGTGGATGGCATATTGTTCGAAAGTTCTCTTCATTTGGGAGGTAAAAATATCGTATTATTTGATCAAAATATAGTAAAATGTATTTCAGTAGAAATGTACCGTGTCACCAAAGTTGAGATAGAAGAACAAAAATTATAAAATAAAAGACCTTTCTCATAAAAGCAGATAATTTCTATTTTTAAAACCGTTTTCTTTCCATATCAAACCTTCCTATTTATTTTCGTATTGTCGTTCTTTGACTCTGCGTCCCCTGCGTGCTTTGCGAGAAAAAAAACTCTGCGAAACTCAATCTTAACTCAGCGACCTTTGCGGTTAAATCTTAATAAGAGTCTAACCACAAAGTACGCAAAGCTTTACTCAGAGAATGAAAAAAAAATCGATTTTTCGATGCAAATCATGCAAAATGCAGGCTAAGTTCTTTGAATAATTCCATTTACATTTGCACTGCACCCATGCAAACGCAATGCAAACCAATGCAAACAAATGCAATAAATCGTGTCATTCCAAACGCAGTGAGGAATCCAACCTTTAAGCTCTTAAAAAACAAGATTTTAGCGGATAGATTCTTCACCTTCGAAGACTCGGTTCTGAATGACAAGATTCAAGAAGATTCCTGACAAGCAGGAATGACAGCGCCGCTGTGAGTCTTATTGTAGGTGTTGTTCCAGAGGTAGATATTCCCAAGCAGGAGCTTGGGAACAAGAGATTGACAGCGTCGTTACGATGAGAAAGTTATTTGCTTTCTTCTTCTTTTTCTGTGAGGCGCCAGATTTTCTGGCAGGGAAAATTGTTTTCGTAAAGCGGTCTGCCGATGATGACGGAATCAATGCCGAGCGGCTCTAATTCCTGAATTTTCCAGAGATGCTCCGGTGTAATAATACTGCCGAAAACCGTAACACGCAATTGGCTGATTGTAGCAACATTTTTCAGTACTTCAATATCAGGACCTTCGCCTGAATCGAATCTGCCGTCGTCACGATACAAAATTCTTGTTGCTCCCAGCTCCCGCAGGTGGCTGAAATAGTCAGTTTCGGACATTGACAAAGTTTTATCCCAGAAGTTCACTCTGCCATAAATCGCATTAACAAAAAATGAAACACGCGACGGAGTGTATTTTTTGATCAGTTCCTTAACACCCTGAGGGTCGATAAGAGCAAGGTCAAAAATTACTATTCTCTGTATGCCGTTTTCCAAAAGCTTTGCACATTCCCCGACATTTTTGAAACCCGAAAGCACCTGCATAGGTATATCCACAGCCTTGCTAAGCTGAAGAATCAATTCGAAATTATCGTGCTTAGATTCATTGAACATTGAGTCGAAATCCGAAACGTGCAGAGATTTTGCATTCTCACGACGCCAGAGTTTACACAGTTCATAAGGCTTTTCGGACAGTTCAAAATAATATCTTTCTGTACCGCTCTCCCCTCTTATTTTGAAGTAACAGCATCCGTTGTGCAGGGCAATAAGCGGTATAACAAGAAGCATATTAAATTATCGCAAATTTTAAAGATTGTCGGATTAATTTTTCGGCAGACGGCTGTTCGTTCTTCAGTTCGGTAAATGCAGATTTAACGGCTTTTTCGGCAGTCAGACGGGAATAACCCAAAGTCATAAGTGCCGACAAAGCTTCCTGAAGAATCATTGACTGGTTCGCATCGTACAAGCCGGAGTCAACAGTTTCGATTTTCATTATTTTATCGCGAAGTTCCAACGCAAGCCGTTCAGCAGTTTTCTTACCTACTCCGGGCAATTTCTGCAGAGCGTGAGTGTTGTTCGAGATGACATATTTTTGCAGTTCTTCAACCGAAATTGAGGACAGAATACCTAAAGCACTTTTTGGTCCGATACCGGAAATGGAAATCAGAATTTTGAAAGCTTCTCTTTCCTGCTCGGTAGCAAAACCGAACAACTGCATTGCATCTTCGCGGTGAATCAGTAAAGTCAGAACTTTGGTTTTTTCGCCGACAGCCGGAAGAAGCCCGGAAGTATTAACGGAAATCATTGCCGAATAACCGACACCGGAACATTCAACCACAATTTCCGTTGAGCTTTTTTCTGTAATCAATCCCTGCAAATGAGAAATCATAAATTCAATTCAATACTGATTTTTTTTATTCTTTAATAATTTTTTCAAAAAATGTTTGTCCGTTTATATCGCAATAAATCATGTATGTTCCGTTCGGTACATTCTCAAGTCGAATTTCCGCAGACAAAGGAATACCCTGCAGATTCACAGTATTTTTTTGAATAAGCATACCGATAGAATTAGTAATTGTAACTTTAGCCTGTCCAACAAAAGAAGAATTTATTTTCAGAGTAAAGTTACCTTTATTAGGATTAGGATAAACGGATATAGCATTTTCAGAGATTTTTTCTTCTTTTACATCCGAAATAATAATCAATGTATCGGAAGAATTTTTACAACCGTTTGTATCTGTGATTTCAACTCTGTATGTGCCGAGCTTGCCGATATCGCAATCTCTCTGAGTTTTGCCTTCAAGAGGAGTTCCGTCAAGGTACCACTGATATGACGCCGCTTCGACAGATGAAATAAGTGTTAATTTATCACGCCAAATAATCGGTTTTTCGGGAATAATTTTCACATCGAAATCAGTTGATTTGGAGCAACCGTTTACGGCAGTTGCCAGAAGGGAAATTTTTCCGGGAGTTTTAACAAATATTTTTCTTACGCTATCACCTGTTGACCATTGGTATTTCTGAAAACCGAAAGATGCTACTAAAGTAACAGAATCACCGTTACAAATACCAGGTTTGCCTTGTGTGGTAATTGCAAGATTATTTACTGATTTTACATTTACTATAACACCTTGTGATTTTGAATTACAACCTTTATCATCATAGACAATCAAAGCATAGGAGCCGCTTTCTTTGACAACTATTCTGCTGGTAGTATCGCCGTTTGACCATTCATATTTCGGATATTCTCCCACTGCCTCGATGATAACACTGTCGCCCTGACAAAACTCGGTTTGTCCTGTTACTTTAACGGTAGGTGCAGTAAGGTTGCAGTCAATTATATCAGCTTCCCATACACCTCTGCCAAAAGTGGCGGCTCGCAGTTTTTTGGCTGTGTTTTGGATTTCCAAATCGTACACAACTACAGGAGGTAAATCAGTTCCAAAGGGAAGCCAGTAACCGGAGTTGTAATCAGTATAAAATACACCAATGTCAGTACCTAAATAAAGCCTGTCGGGAGAATTTTTCTGATACACGATGCAGTTTACAGGGACATTTGGCAGATTACCTGAGATATTCTTCCAAGTTGTACCGTCCCATTCAAATACTTTATTACCGGGTGAAAAACCTGATTTAGTAACCCACAGGCGTTTAGGACTTTCCGGATGGCAGGTGATAGATGAAATCGGACCTCCGGAATAGATTTTTTTAGTCCAGTTCTGTCCTGCATCGGAAGTATAATTTACCTCGCTTCCGGTTGCGGCGTAAAGATTTTCAGGATGAGCCTCGCATAATGCCAGATATTCAAGGTCTCTGTTTGTGCCGAAATTAGAAATTTTCTGCGGTTGATTAGCGCCATAGTTGCCGATGCTGTAAACTTCGCGGTATCCGGCATATATTATTTTAGTATCTACAGGATTAATTATAAAGGGTGTAATCCAAGAACCTTCGTAACCTATGTCATATTTGTTAACCATAGAACTAAAGTAATTGCCACCGTTTGTTGAGCGGTAAAGACTGCCGTTCTGTGAGGAACAATACACCCTGTTCGCATCTTTAGGGTCAATAGCTGCATCCATACCGTCTCCGGCATTAACATGCGTCCATTCACCGTTTTTAAAACGCCGTGTACCGTTATCCTGACAACCCCCAATAATCATTGTAGGGTCGGTGCCGGATAGACCTATACGATAGAACTGAGATATTGACATCCCGTCTGAAATGTTCTCCCAAGTTTTCCCCTGATTGTAGGAACGGTCAATACCACCGTCGTGAGTAGCATAAATGGTTTTTGAATTCGGTTTATAAATTAAATCATGCTGGTCTGCATGGACATAAGCTTTCCCGTTACTACCTATCCAATTGGCAACCATACTGAAAGCATCACCTGAATTTGTCGATTTCCAAATATTGATACCACCAACGTAAATTTCATCTTTGTTTACAGGAGATACCGCAATACAAAGGTCATAATAACCTTGTCCTACTGCAGAATCCGCTCCGGTTCCCTGATCGCGACCCAGAAGATTTCCGACACTTTCGGGTGTGGCAATCAATTCCCAGTTATCACCTTTATCGAAAGAAGCCCATATTGAATTGAATGAACTGTTCATCTTGGCAACTACCGCAAATACTCTGTAAGAATCGGCAGGAGTAACATCAATAGCTATTCTGACCGAATTATCCACCGAGTGTACCTGACGCCAGGTTTCACCGTTATCATCAGATTTATAAATATAGTTTCTACTTGACCATGAAAAAGTGCTGGCATAAATAATATTAGGATTATTCGGCATAAACTCCATATCAATAAAGTAATTTCCGCTAGACTTATTCACCCAAGTATCACCACCGTCGGTTGTTTTAAAAATACCTTCTTTTGTGGCGGCAAGTACGATATTCGGATTATCGGGATGAACCAAAATTCTACCGATATTTTTACCGCCTTCCAAGCTATAAGCCAGTTTGGTAACAGTCCAATCCTGCCCGCCGTTCGTTGTTTTAATTACACCTATGCTGTAAAAAGCTGAAAAAGAGGGTTCACAATCACCTGTTGCGGCATAGACGATATTTGGATTACGGGGAGAAATAGCAATATCGGAAACACCCAAAGACAAAAATTGTGTGAAAGGAAATGTGAACCAGTTTTTTCCGCCGTCAATTGTTTTCCAGACGCCGCCGGATGCAGATGCCGCCCAGAAAACATTTGTATCATTCGGTGCAAAACGTATTCTGTTTACTCTGCCTAATCCCTGCTTGCGGGTAGAACCTGCCGACGGAGGATTATCAATTGGTCCGAGTAACTTCCACTTTACTGAAAGTGTAGAATTATCTCTGTTTTTCTGTT
>JBAYGQ010000115.1:0-7069 GCA_041666585.1 Bacteroidota bacterium | reverse complement strand
GCTTGGGTCGCTTGTTTCTGACTATAATTTGATTTCCGGTAATCCAGGTATTCAGTATTTTGAGGGGGAAGAAGGTATAATAAGAGTAGTTTTTGATTCTTTGTCCTCCAAGACGGAGATTTACCAGTACATAGATAATGAGGCGGCCAACAAATATTTTCCTGAAATTAACAAGGAATATGTGAGGGTTCGCAAGGAAAAGGGAATTAAGAAAAAAATGATAACCATTGATGGGGAATATATTCGTAAAAATGCTGGAAAATATGATAAAGAATTTACGGATATTCATTTAATAGATGGCAAGAAATATCCTTTTGCTACGGCTATGTCAATTTATGATAATAAAATAAGCTATATTACGCTTAAGGAAGACAAAAAAATCGGCTTCATTATAGATGACGCCGATATTGCTAAAATGCATAGAACTTTGTTTGAGTATATGTGGGAGAACACTAAATCTCTGTATGGAAACAACGAGGGAGTGAAAGCAGAGCCTTATGCAGCTTCACTGTAGGCCGATTTATTTTTTCTTAAATCATTTCTCTAAAAATTGTATTGTAAACTACATCAATATCGGTTAGTAAACCCCAATCCAACCCTTTTTTTGCTACATGTATTTCATCATCAGTTAAGGTTCTTCCGATTTTTTCTAATGCTTCGTATTGCAAATCTTCTTTTCTAAGATAAAAAACCAAGTCATCAGTATTTACTGTTCCCATTATTAATTGTACCTCTTTTATGAATCGTTATCAACAAATTTAACAAAAAAATATTATTATTTTTCCACTTAATTCAAGATAATAAAAAAACCCTCATTATCTTCCGATTCTAAGGGTTTTGTATAAAATGAAATGGACTCCACTACGCAAGCGGTGTCCGTTTTTTTATTCTATTTTACTACAACAAATTTCTTATTGTAAGAGCCTGT
The DNA here is from genome assembly GCA_041666585.1 of Bacteroidota bacterium. Lineage (GTDB taxonomy): Bacteria > Bacteroidota > Ignavibacteria > Kapaibacteriales > UBA2268 > JBAYGQ01. The sequence continues at coordinate 6,141 of JBAYGQ010000115.1, read as the reverse complement.
GCCGGTTTTAAGTTGAATGAAATATATGCCGGCAGTCAGGTTTTCAGTTTTTACCGGAATCAGATTTCTTCCTGCGGGGGACTCACCTTTGAATACACGCTGAACTATCTCACCGAGAGAGTTGTAAATACCAAGTTCAATCTGTTGCTGAGTTTCCAGGTTATAAGTAAGATACGTAATCTCTGTGCAGGGATTCGGAGCAATCTGCTCCAAAACGGGACTTCCCGGTATGACGTCTTCATCCAATACAACACTTGGTTCTTTATAGCCTCTGCCTCTTAACTGAACACCGAATACATCCGGCAGACCGTCATTGTAAATATATACAGTCGCAGTCCGGACTCCGGTATCCTTGGGAGTAAATCTGATTCTAAGACTACGGGTATCGTTCGGTGAAAATACATTCGGAAGATTGGCAAAAATTTTAAATTCCGTAGAATCCACACCTATAGCGGGAACTATACTAACCTTTAAAATATTCACAGGAACATTCCCAATATTCTGCAGATTGATTGCCTGAATTTTTCCTGAATTGACGAGAACCGAATCGAAAACCAGAGTATCGCCGGAAGTAATTTGAAGTTCTTTTCTCGCATTTTTAGGGAGATAATCGAAATCAAGATAACCGATAGTTTTTCCGATTTCCCAGATTCTCGCTCTGTTGGTGCTTGATTCAATATAAGCGCCGGAATACATCTGAGCATCTTTTTCGGATAAAATACCCTGCCAGGTAGTTCCCAAATCGGTAGTGTACATAACCTCACCGAGCGAACCGAGAATGTAAATATGGCTCGAACTGTCAGGTTTGAATATATAAATCGGATTAATTCCGTCGTTCGATAAATTTTTCTTGTTCGGAATCCATGTATTGCCCTTGTCAGTAGTTGAAGCGACTAATTTGGCACCGCTCTGAGCGGCTGTTTCGGTATAGATTGCAATACCGTTTCTATCGTCAATAAACTTAACCAAAATAACATTTACCGCTTTACTTATTGACCCGACCTGCCAGGTAGCTCCCTTATCAGCCGTTCTGATTACTCTGCCTTTCGATGTTCCTACCCAACCGTTGTTTCCAATCCAGTCAACAGAAGTAACAAAGGGATTTTCGCCGGACAATATAAGAGGACTCGAAGAAATCGGTACCCAGGAAGTACCTCCGTTGTTAGTTGCACCGAATCCGAACCTTGTGCCTTTGGCATCACCGATGAATACACCAAAATTATTATCAAAGAAATGCACGTCGTTCACGAAAGTAGTAATAACGGAAACATCAACTGAACCCCAGTTTGTACCGCCATCCACAGTTTTATATATCTTAGCCTTTTGGTTTGTAGGTCCTGTACCTATAAAAGCTCTCTGGTCATCGAAAGCAAAAATAGAATAGGGAAAATCACCGCTAAATAATTTTCCGTCAGTCTGACCGTTCCAAAGTTTAATATATCCACCTTGATTCTGAAAATAACCTCCGTTACCTACAGACCAGAAGACATCTTTTGATGGGGAGACGCTCTTATACCAAACCGAATAATCTGATTCTCTAAAAACTGAAGTACGAGTATAGTGGTTGTTGCTGGGTAAAAGAATCGGAACACTTATAAAAGAGAAATCTTTATAATTTCCGCCTGCTGTATAAGTAACCATAAAGTTTGCAGTACCGCTATACCATAAATTTGCTTTGTTTAGCTGAACGGTTACCTCAATTTCGGCACTTTGATCTGAAGCAAGATTTCCAATAAGATAATCAGATTTAGACATAGCAATCATTGTTCCCTGAGGTTTAATATTAAGTGCCAACTGAGAAGCATCATTCAAATGATTTGTTACTTTAATTTTGATAACTGTCGGGTCGTAGCTGGTAATTGCCTCACCGTTTACTATAGATACTTCAGTAATTGATATTCCGGGTATAACCGGTCCGCCCTGTTTGTTATAACTCAGAGCTTTGTAAGCATTCACTCTTCCATAGTATAAGGGACGGTTTGCGGGGTTGCTTGGGCTTAAAACGTCATCGCATGTACTGCGTAATTGACGCATAATTTTATCCGAAGTCCAATCAGGATGCAGAGATTTTACCAAACCGCACAATCCGGCGGTTACAGGAGATGACATTGAAGTTCCGCTCTCTGCAGCATACGTGTTGTTAGGCAGTGTTGATAAAATATTCACACCGGGAGCCCAAACACCAACCTTAAAACCATAATTTGAAAAACCTGCGACAACATCATTATCCGCAGTAGCACCGACTGCAAGTACATTATCATAACCGGCGGGAAAAGCACCTCCGTCATCAATATTATCTCCGGAATTACCTGCCGAAACAACCAGAAGACAACCTTTTGAATAAGCATAATTTATAACATCTTCTTCTGCGGGACTGGAACCTGGTCCTCCCCAACTGCAATTTATAATATCCACACCCAATGTGGCGGCATAATAAATACCTTCATAACCTCTATAAATCCCGGGGCTATATATATTATTCGGGGCACAGCAAACAGGAACTATTCTGCATTTAAAACCTACACCCGCTACTCCTTTCCCGTTATTTGTTACTGCTGAAGCACAACCGGCAGTATGAGTGCCGTGTGTATTCACTTTGCTTGTAGGATCGTTATCTTCTCTGTATTGTCCGGAAAATAGTTGGTTATAAGATATATTGCCGATTAAATCCCAACCGTGCACATCGTCAATCTTTCCGTTACCGTCATCGTCTATTCCATTTGTACTTTTGTCTCTGTTATTTGCATCCAATCCTGATTCTCCGGGATTAGTCCAGATATTAGCAAGTAAATCTTCATGGTTCCAGTCTGTACCTGAGTCAACAATTGCAATCGTAACATTCGTATCACCTTTTGTAATATCCCATGCATTTGGCATCAGCATTCTTGCAATATGCCATTCAGTTGAATACTTAGAGTCATTCGGAACAAAACTTGCATATCTTTTAAATATCGGTACTGCATACTCAATATCCGGATTTTCCATAAGCTCTTTGCAGGCATCGTACGGATTTTTATCGCTATCATAATAAATTTCATATATGCGGTCTATGCCGAAGTCCTGAACAGCCTGCATTGCATCTTCTTTTGAGGAACCGGTAATAGAGCGGATATTCGATACGTTCAATTCGCGCAGATAATTTGCCAGAGAAGGTGAAGAAAATGTTTTATGGTCTTTGCCGATTGACTGTCTTGTTTTAGTTTTAATATTGAAAGCATTCGGCAAATAGTCTTCGGGTGCAACTTTCACTATATTATAAAGCTTTGATTGGAAATACTTACCTGTATGGATTCTCTTTCCTTTTACAAATATTTGATATTCTACTTTTTTGTCACTCTGTTTTGAAACATCAGGGTTTTCTTTTGTACTCAAGAACTCCGGTTTAGCAGATTCAGCCTTATTTATAAAAGCTACTAAAAATATTATCAAAGCAAAAAATTTTATAATTAATTTCATCTGAACTCCAAGAATTTATAGTTATAATTTGTTTTTTTAATTTCATTCTTTCAGAACTTATTAATTTATGCAATCTTGTCGGATTGACAAAAAAAAATCTTATTTGTATTAGAATAACACGGCAAGCGAGTAATTGGATACAAATTTGCTTAACAAAAAAAGTGAGATTCAGATTTTTCCTATCTGTTCTTCCAGAAAGGTCTTATCACCTCCAAGAGCAATAATCAAATTTTCGGGTACAAAATATTTTCTTTGCACAGGTAAGAGCATTTCGGGAGTTAATTCGGATATTTTGCCGTAAAACTGTTTGAAATAATTTTTTGGAAGCCCGTATAAATCTCTTGTATAAGCCATAGAAGACAATTCCTGTATAGTTTCAGAGCCACGGATATATGTACCCATAATATAATTCTTTGCTCTGTTCAGTTCGGTCTGAGAAATCCTTTTTTCAGAGATTTTCTGCATTTCATCGAAAATAAGTTTGACTGCTTTCATTGTCGATTCCTTTTGGATGCTCGATGAAATCTGCATATTCGATTTGTACCTGCGGTTTTTTATACCCGAATTAATTCCATAAGTCAAACCCTCTTTTTCTCTGATTACGGAATTCAGCCGTGATTGGAAATATCCTCCGAATATTGTATTCACAAGGTATAGAGCAGGATAATCTTTATTAGTTCTGTTTACAGTAAATTTTCCTATCCTGAGAGTAGTCTGATTGGCATTGGGTTTATCGGCGATTACAATTTTATTTTTTTTAATTTGGGGAATAATCGATTTTTCTGATTTTAAACCTGTATCCTTTTTCTTTTTATCTGAAAATAATTTTGAAAAATAATCTGCAAAATAATTTTTCTCAATACACCCGGCAGAAATTATCGAAATATCATTTTCAGATTTAAGATTAGTGAAAAAATCTTCGCAGTCTTTTTTCTGAATTTCTTGAATTGAGGTATCAGTGCCTGACAAAGAATGAGCATAAGGTGCAGGTGCAAACATAGCTTTGTTGAATTCAAGCATAGTGAGATAATCCGGTTGTGCGAGTTTCTGTTGAATGTCCGATAAATGCTTCTTTCTGTACCTTTCGATTTCATCTTTTGCAAATGCGGGATTCAGAAAGCAGTCTGAAAAAATTTCAAGCATAGGTTCGATAAACTCAGCAAGGCAAAACAGACTCAGTGAGATTCCGTCCCAGTTGCAACCCGCATTGATAGAAGCACCGTACTTATCAACATTTTTCGAAATCAGATTTGCCGAATACTTCTTTGTTCCTCTTGTTAAAAGCTGTGATGTAAAAACTGCCAGACCAGCTGTATTTTCAATATAAGCACCTTCTTTCACCAAAATAGTAATTACAACAAATGGCTGATAATAATTTTCATAACTATAAAGTTTTATGTTTTTGTTTATATAAGAAACATCAAACTCGGGTGGTATGAATAAAGGTATAGTGCCTCCAAGTGAAGGTTTTATATCAGTATTTTTCATGTTTTTACTTTGAATACTTTATTAAATACATGCTCAAGCCAGAATGCAACAGGTAACAACTGTAGCCATTCTATATCAAGTTTAAATCTGATATTGGAAGAATGCGTCAGTCCATAAACAAGTGTAAAATACAAAAGAACTAAAATCACAGTTATTGCATAATTCTTTCTTCTTTTCCATAAATAATACAATCCGACTAAAGTCAGAACATTCAGTATCAAAACAGGTATTACCCTTATTATAAATAATCCGGCAGAATAATTACTTTTATATCTTGCCGGAACCCACCAGTAACGGACTATGTTTTTGCCGACAATTTGTATATATTCAATAGGATTTTCTGAAACAAAAGTAAAGAAAGCAGATTTATAGTGCTTCTCTAATTCAACATCATTGATTCTTGTTTCAAGTGAATCTATTCGGTTTTTCGTATCAGGATATTTATCATTAAAAACGCTTTCATCTCTCATACTTCCATAAAAATTCATCCAGAATACAGATTTTGTAGGTATAATTTTATGAAAAACAGAATAATTCCTAATTGTCCACGGTGTAAGCGTAAGAATCAGTAATAATGCGGAGACTACAACAAATTTTGTTTTCTTTTTGTAGATTAAATGGATAAAAATTGCGATTAATATTGGAAGAAATACAGGTTGAGTCAGAATAATTATCCCAGCCAAAATACCGAGAACTGAATAATAAATATATTCTGTACCCGCTTTTTGTTCCGGTCTGTGAATTATAAAATAAACTATAAAAAGACATACTAAAAGCACTAAAGGTACTGTCAGGTTGGTTGCCTCTATCACATTCGGATAGTAAAAATATGAGGGGTGCAAACAAAACAAAATACCTGCTATAAAAAATATATTTTTCTTTGTCAATATACGCACTGAATTAAAATACTTTCAACGAAAATCTTGGCATAATCTTCAGAAAATTATTATGTCATCTGGAATTCTGGTGAATTTAGATATTTATAGATAGGAGAAGACCTTGTTATTTTTTCCATCCACTCTATTGTTTCTTTTTTTTCTTTTAATTGTTCCAGAGACAAATGACTTTTTAAATATTTCAATAAGCGGAAATAATATTCTATACCACCCACACTAGCTATATATGGAATTTCTCTTGGGTGGGACGTATATATTTCTGAATATTTTCCAAATGCTACTAAATTGTCCGTATCTGGTT
>JBAYGQ010000114.1:0-7172 GCA_041666585.1 Bacteroidota bacterium | reverse complement strand
CCCTCATTGCAATATTCAATATCCATAATTTCTTTCTTAATTGTTCATTGTTAATTCTTAATTAATTTTAAAACCATTTTCTTTCAATATCTCCCCTTCAACATTAATTTTGCTCCGCCCTCTACTTCCCTCTCCAGTTAGGAGAGGGTCAGGGTGAGGTTCTTACGACAATAACAAAAAGGAAAGCACAATGGAATCAGACAAAATGCCTTGGGAAATGCAGATAGGCGAAGATTATCTGCAATTTGAGATGTTCACAGCTTATCTCAATATGAGAGCCGGTCGCAGTTATCCTAAAGTAGCACAGCATTTTAATCTCAGTGTACGCACCGTCTCCTCCATCGGCAAAAAATTTAACTGGGTTCGTCGTGCTTTGCTCTGGGAAGCAGATATGCGGCAAAACATAAAATATCAATACATTGACTATATGCAAAAAAAGGAAAAAGAAAAATTCGATTTGAAGATGAGTCTATCTATGCAGGCTTTGGGTCTGTTGGAACATTATAAAGAATATTTTACCAATGCTCATAAATTGTATAACAACCGTGATTCTAATCAGAAACTCAAATTTATTGACAATGTTGCTTCTACCTTGAAAAAACTCTATAAACTTATTGATTTTTCACTCGACCCTGAGTTGTCGAACCTGAAGATGAAACGTGAAATAAATTTCGAAGAATTTTTAAAATCCGTACCGCCTGATATGAAAAAACTTCCTAAAAAAGAAAACTATTTGCTCAATGACAAAGGCTATAATGCACTTCTTTCGGGCGGCAACCCTGAGCCAAAGCCAGACCCGGGAATCGAAGCAATTAAAGAACGCATAGAGCCGAAAGAAAACTTTAATATTGACAACTTTCTTGCAGGTCTAAGGAGTCAGGACAATGACGATGATGATGAATAAAATCAACAACTTACAAAAAATAATGAAAAAAAAACGATTTTTCGATGCAAATCATGCAAATTTACTCTTAAGTTCTTTGATTCAAATAGCTTGCATTTGCACTGCTCCCATGCAAACACAATGCAAAGCAATGCAAACAAATGCAATCAATCGTGTCATTCAGAGCGAAGCGTGGAATCCAACCTTTAAGCTCTTTTTAAGACTTTAGCGGATAGATTCTTCACTGCGTTCAGAATGACAAATAAAAAGGATTCCTGACAAGCTGGAATGACAGGCTCCTAAGGAATGACAGGAACGGTGAGATATGACAGTCTAAAATTATTTTTCATTTTTCATTTTTCATTTTTCATTTCTCACTTTTCATTATTTAAGAGCTTAAAGGTAAGATTCTTCACTGCGTTCAGAATGACAGTCTAATTCCCGTCTTTACAAACTAATAATTCAGCATTCAGAATTCAGCATTCAGAATTCAGCATTCAGAATTCAGCATTCAGAATTCAGCATTCAGAATTCAGCATTCAGAATTACTTATCCGCATCGCCCATAACGGGGTCTATGGAGCCGATGATTGCGACGATGTCAGCTATCATAGAACCTTCGACCATTGCAGGCAAGCCCTGTAAATTGGATGCAGAAGGTGAGCGGATTTTCAGCTTCCAGGGGTAGCCCGTTCCGTCGGATACAATGAAGAAACCGAGTTCCCCTTTGGGTGCTTCAATTGCAGTGTAGGTCTCCCCTACGGGCGGCTCTGCACCGAAATTAATCAGCATGAAATCGGAGATGAGTTCTTCCATTTTTGTATAAACAGCTTTCTTGGTCGGAAGCACTTTCTTGGGATTGTTGAGCCTGATTTCACCTTTCGGCATTTTGTCGAGAATCTGATGTACCATTTTCAGGCTTTCTTTAATCTCCTGCACACGCACCATATACCGCGCCCAGACGTCCCCTTCTTTGAAAGTGATAACATTGAAATCAAGTTCGTCATAAACAAGGTAAGGTTCATCACGCCGTAGGTCACGGTTAACGCCGCTTCCGCGTAAGGTCGGTCCCGTCAGTCCAAGCTGAATGGCTTTTTCTGCGGACATAAGTCCGATGCCGGCGGTACGCTCGATAAAGATTCTGTTGCGATGCACAAGCCCTTCGAAGTATTTCATCTCGCCGGGTAACTGATTTGCCCAGTCCCGAATTTTTTGCAGTACATCATCATCAATATCGTTGGCAACCCCGCCTATGCGTGTGTAGCTGGTAGTAAAGCGGGCGCCGCAGATAAGTTCGAATATATCGTAGAGTTTTTCGCGCTCGATAAAAGTCCAGAGCAAAAGCGTCAATGCACCGACATCCATACAGGTCGTACCCATTGCCATAAGATGCGATGACATTCTGGCAAGTTCCGAAATAAGTGTGCGAATCCACTGAGCACGCGGAGGTGCAGTAATTCCGAGCGAGTTCTCGATTGCAAGAGCAATAGCTACATTATTGGAAAAAGGCGATAGATAATCAAGTCTGTCAGTATGCGGAATGAACTCGTGGTATGTTACATTTTCCGCAAGTTTCTCGTAGCCGCGGTGCAGGTAGCCGAGTTCCGGGACGCATTTCAGAATTGTTTCACCGTCAAGACGCAGTAAACATCTTAGCACACCGTGAGTGGCGGGATGCTGAGGACCCATATTTAATATCATATCATTTTCGAGCGGGTCATCGAAAACTACTGATGTATCCTTATCTATCAAAGCATTTAGAATTTTTTCATGCCTTCTTTTCATCAATAATTCAATTTCATCTTTTGTCTGAAGGTTTCTGAGCATAAGAATTCTTTCGTATGAGCACAAAAATAAATTTGATAAAATTACGCAACAAAAAGAGTTTATGCAAATTTTAGCTGTCAATTTTTTTTACACAAAATGAATCTTGTACTCAAATAAAGCGGAAATGCAGGATTCAAAAGTATTATTTTTTCAGGAAACAAAATTTATGCTTATCTTAGAAGATTAACTAAATGCACTTTATCTCAGAATTATCTTGATTATTTAATAATGAAAACAGAGAATAAAATCAAGCAGAATCCGAAATCTATAAAACCTTTATCAGGTCTGAACATGAAGACTAAAACTGTGCCTCCGGAAGACAGAATAAAAATATTAGAAAAACAATTATCATGGTATAAATCCTTTTTTGAAAATTCAAGCGATGCCGTTTTTATTATACAGCCCGCAACATGGATTATTCTTGATGCAAATGATTACGCCGCAGTTCTGCTTAATCTGCAGAGAACGGAATTAATCGGAAAATCTCTTTCACAATTCAGCAGGATTTTTAAACTATTGACTAAGTCTGACTCTCCGAGCGTTCTGAGTGAGCTTACTTTAGAGACACCCGGCGGAGAGCCGTTAATGGTAGAAGTAAGCGCAAGGTTTGTAGATTCCGAAGGTCAGAAGCTGATTCATGCTGTTGTCAGGGACGTAAGCGAACAGCATTCTTTGACAGATAAATTAGTTCAGGCGGACAGATTAGTTTTGCTCGGTCAGCTTTCTGCATGCGTCGCACATGAACTCAGAAATCCTCTTGCGGCTGTGGTACTTAATTTACAGGTACTTCAAAGAAGAATTGACAAAGAATCTTCCGAATACAATTTTGTATATACCGCACTTGAAGGAGTTGACAGAATCAGAAGAATCATTGAGGTAATTTTGAATTTCTCACGTCCCGCTTTACCTGATGTAAAAGAAATCAATATTAATAAAATTTTACCTGAAACACTTGAATTAGTCTCAACGGTACTTCAACGGAAAGAAATCAGAGTAGAGCTGAAGCTTGACGAAAGCATACCCGGAGCGGCTGTTGACGAAAAACAACTACAACAGGTATTTATCAACTTAATCACAAATGCCGCAGATGCAATAAAAGGAAAAGGAAAAATCAACATACATACTTACAGAGAAAAGTCCTCAGTTCAGGACGAGACAGAGTATGTTGTTACTTCGATAAGCGACACGGGAGTCGGCATACCTCCGGAAGATTTAACGAAGATATTCAATCCGTTCTTTACACGGAAGGAAGACGGAATAGGCTTGGGACTGCCCATTACTCAGAGAATAATTTATCAGCATAACGGAATAATAGACGTGGAAAGTACAGTGAATAAAGGCACTACTTTCTATGTAAAATTGCCTGTTCCAAAACTTTAGATAAGATAGAATTAATTTATTAATGAAATGAAAAACTGCAGAATAAAGCGGAAAAATCATACTTCTTACAATTTTTTTTGATTGAAAATTTAAAAAATATGATTAAATTTATTTTTGGAAAAACCTGATTTACAAACAAATCATCAAAGTTAATATGGCATTGCAAAATTACACAATCATGGTTATAGAAGACGACCCGCTCGTAAACTCTACAATCAGAGAGATTTTGAAAGACAAATACACTAAAGTTTTGACTTTCACAGATGCACAGGCGGCGCATGATGAGCTTTTTGTAATATCCCCAGATTTAATTCTTCTAGATATTTTCTTAGGTCATGCAAACGGACTTGATATATTGGAGCAACTGCGCAAAGACGGCTATACAATGCCTGTAATAATGATGACAGCATTCACAGATATTAAAATGGCTGTTCGTGCAATGAAATTAGGAGCAGAAGATTTCATCGTAAAACCGCTTGACCTTGAGCAATTGGAAGTAGCATTGGAACGCGCATTGCAGAATTACGACCTGCGCCGACAGGTTGACTTACTTTCCGAAAAGCTGAGAGAGGATAATCCGAGTGAAATTCTCGGTAATTCCCCCGGTATGCAAAAAGCAATGGAAATGGCAAAGATAGTCGCTTCTGCTGATACGACGGCATTGATTCTCGGCGAATCCGGTACGGGTAAGGAGTTGATTGCCAGGTTTATACACGAAAATTCTAACCGTGCAAAAGGTCCGTTCATTACAATTAACTGCGGTGCTATCCCGCGTGAACTAGCTGAAAACGAGCTGTTCGGTTACGAACGGGGTGCCTTCACAGGTGCAATAGAAAAAATCAAACAGGGTAGATTTGAACAGGCTCAGCATGGAACAATACTTTTAGATGAAATTGCTGAACTCAGTCTTGAGCTTCAGGTAAAGCTACTTCGTGTATTGCAGGAGCGCAAGTTTTACAGGCTCGGCGGTGCGAAGGAAATTTCAGTTGATGTCAGGGTTATTGCATCTACAAACAAAGAATTGGAAACATTAGTCGAAGAAGGGAAATTTCGTGAAGATTTGTTTTACCGTCTCAATGTAGCCCGGATTCCGCTTCCACTGCTTCGCGACAGAGGCGGCGATATTATGATTTTGTCCACATCTTTCGTAAAAGAGTTCAATAAAAAATTTGCAAAAAACATTACAGGCTTTTCTCCGGAAGCTGTTGACCTACTGCAGAATTATCCGTGGAAAGGAAATATCCGTGAACTAAGAAATGTATTGGAAAGGATTGTCCTTCTGCATACAGGTGACGTCATAACCAAAGAATCGCTGAGTTTCCTGAAATCTGTACCCCCGCCTACTCAAACAGTTACAGTACCGACAAAAGAATTAGCCGAAGGTCAGCACTATCTGCAGATTGCCGATTCAGGTGTATCAATGGGAAATGTCCTGAAAGATTTAATCGAACAGACATTGAAAATCACAAACGGAAACCAGATAAAAGCGGCAAAACTTCTCAGTATATCCAGAGCTAAACTAAGATACAGATTAGAACAATTGGGAATTGATAATTCGGGAAAAGGGAATTAAATAAATAATTTTTTTTATTCTTTTGAAAACAATAATGATTTCAAAACACCTTTTTATAATTTTGATTGCCATTTTTAGTACGAATCTCCTACATTGTCAGGATATTCTTCAATATAAAACCGATTCAACAAACACCGGTTTTATAGTATCACAAGATAGTGTATTGCTTTTAAAAGCCGAAGTAAAGCTGTTAAAAGATACTATCTTTCTATTAAAAAGTGAAATTCAGGAGTTAAAACATAGTAATGCGACACCAAACGATAGTATAATTACAGTATCAGCGGACACATTAATACGAAATGATACCAGCAATATTGATAGCTCTAATATCAGTAAAAAACGTACTTCTTCTTTTGCACTTGGTGTTCTGTGCGGTTTGCCGGGATTGTTATACGCCACAATAGGAGTTCACAGCAAAAATTCTGCAATACGCATAAATATTGGTGGCTCTACTTTTGATTTCAAAATAGTATTTAATTGGAATACTAATGAAGATAAAAGACACGGGATTTTTTTTAATATAGGCTCTTTTAGCGAAAGCGGTCATGATAACTTTTTTTGGATAGGCACCGGAGTTGAATTCAATTGGGGAGGCTTCCATCTGTCTCCGGGTTTTATTGGATTTTCAACCGGAATTCCTATGGCAAAAAAATTTGATAAGCTTACTTTTGTAATCTCTCCTCAATTGCAAATAGGTTACATCTGGACTTTTTAAGTTTGATTTATTAGCATAATTGGAAATAATGCATGTATAATTTAATCGAAACTATCTTAAGAATATATCTTTAATTATTCATTGAGATTTTTATTGAGATTGTTTTCTTAAAGTCATCGAAAAAACATTCGCTGAATTTGGGAAGCCTCATTATTGGCTTAATATTGTTCGACACCCCCCAACCTTCTGCGGGAAAGCCAAAGAAAGTTTTATCCATTTTGATATTCAGGTTTTTATCATGATGAACCGTTACAGCGTATTTGCCATAAGGTAAATTCTTAAATGTAACGACTGCTTTATTATCAGAAATTTTTGATATTTCCAATTTTATAGCTTTATCGGAATTGGAAGGAAAGTATTTTTTTACTGATTCATCATAAAGATGAACCCTGATATTGCCGTCATTACTCTCAATATTTTCTATATTAACGGTAATATCAGAAGAGCTTGGTAAACAAAAAGTATTGAATCTGAATATCAGAAACAAAACTGCAATTATAAGGTATATTTTTTTCATCTTGAGTAAGACGTTATTACACCTTATTTAATCTATTTAAGTCAATTATTCAAAAAAAACACTTTTATCATTATTTATTTCCAAATGAAAGTAACTTTTTGTACTTATGTTTGTTATTATAATAAATTTACTTTCCCAATTTTTTTGTGATTATATGAAAACAAAATTACTTTTTACCCTCCTGTTTACTATAACAATTTATAACTCAAATGCACAGGATACGATTACAGTTAATCCTGCAATTCGCTATCAGACGATTGTCGGATGGGGACACGGGG
>JBAYGQ010000113.1:0-7234 GCA_041666585.1 Bacteroidota bacterium | reverse complement strand
TTAAATTTTTTAAATCTGAAACCGGATTCAATCAGCAAATAATACAAACGATATTAACAGAAGCCGTAAAACATGATTCACCCGAATTAGAAAAACTCTGTCTTGACTCAATAAATTCAGGCAGATTTGATGTTGCATCTGTTTGTTCTTATGTAATAGCCTTTAATAAAATTCTCGAAGGATTGTCGGTTTTTGAAAAATGGCTGAAAAGTGAAAACTGGAAAAAAAGAGCAACTGCATCATATTGTATTTCTCAATACGGAATTTTAGATTATTGTGATAGCATTGATTTATTGCTGGAAGATAAGAATGATTATGTATGTGTTTCAGCGGCATACTCGTTGTCCTCCCTATTCCCTGACGACCTTAGTCTCAGACTCAGTAAAACATTTGAACATCCAACTTTCACTATGAAAAAGTCAGTTATTTCAGGTTTAAAGCAAAATGAACCTATCCCTCTGGAATTTATTACAAATACTTTGTATGATGATGATTATCCCGAACAGATTAAATCATCTATTGCCTCTCTGCTTCCTTTTGCAGGAGATAATAAAAAAGCATTGAAGAATTTTTATAAAGTGTTACCTTTGTATCCTGATACTTTGCGAAAAATTATGTACGAATCAATAATAAATACAACAAATTCATTCTGGCTTTCACAGTTAAAAAATATGTACAAAAATGAAACAAACGAAGATTTGATTTTACTGCTTGATTCATATTTTGAGGCAAATCCGCAATTAAAAAAAACAAGAAAAAAGGAAATTAAATAAAATGACAGAAAAAAAGAAAAAACTGATAGCTGTCTCATCGCCCAGCGGCGGAGGTAAATCAACCGTTTCAAGATTTCTGCTAAGGAACTTTAATCAATTACGATTTTCTGTTTCAGCTACTACCCGCCCGAAACGTCCTATGGAATTGTGGGGTAAAGAGTATTTTTTTATTTCAAAAAGTGAGTTTAAAGGAAAAATTGCAAACAATGAATTCGTTGAGTGGGAGCAGATTTTTGACAACTACTACGGTACTTTGAAAAGCGAAATTGACAAAGCTATGAGAACCGGAAAGTGTCTTCTTTTTGATATTGATGTTAAAGGTGCCTTGTCAATAAAAAGAGTATATCCCGACGAATCGCTTCTGATTTTTCTTAGTCCACCTAATACTCAAGTACTTGAGAACAGACTTCGTAAACGCAGTACGGAAACCGAGGAACAGATTTCTGTCCGCTTGCAAAGAGCAGAAATGGAACTTGCACAAAAAGAACTTTTCGATTATATTGTTATTAATGAGTCTTTGGAGCAGACTCTTGACGAAGTGAAAAATATTGTAACAAATAACATTGCACCGATTAATGAATAATACAACAATAAAGCGTGTATTAATCACAGGTGCCTCTCGTGGAATCGGAAAAGCGATTGCCCTGGAATATGCAAAAAGAAACTATACTCTTACTCTTCTTGCACGAAACACTGATGAACTAAAAAAAACAGTTGAGAGAATTAACTATCAAAAACCCGATTCAGCTTTTTATCATCAATGTGATGTTACAAATAAAGAAAGCGTCCGTGAGGCTATTGAGTTTGCATCCAGAAGTATGGGAGGTATTGATATTGCAATACTGAATGCAGGGATTAACAGAAAAAACATCGGAGCAAATTATTCATTTTCAGAAACTCTCGAAGAAATTTTTCACACAAATGTTTTCGGAATGATGTATTGTATTGAGAATATTCTTCCTCTGATGAAACAAAAGGGTGAAGGAACAATCGCCGGAGTCGGTTCACTGTCTGATTTTCGCGGTGCACCCGGATTCGGTATTTATAATACAAGCAAAATTGCAGTATCCTATTTACTCGAATCTTTGCGAATCGAAAATCTTGATACCGGAGTGAAAATTATCAACATTCGCCCCGGCTTTATAAGTACAGATATGGTTTCCGATTTCAAATTTAAAATGCCTTTTCTTATGAATCCTGAAAGAGCGGCAAAAATAATTGTCGAAGGTATTGATAAACAGAAATCGGTTATAGCGTTCCCTTTACCGGTACGTATAGGCTCTTTATTATTAAAAATGTTACCCTCGTTTATTTATGAAAAAGGCTCTGACTATTTTATCAATAAATACAAATAATTTACTTAAATTCGATGAATTCAGGTTGTTATCATTTACTAATTTATATTAAAAGAAAAATATCTTTTAAAGCAGGAAGTCTCGGAGAAGTCAATCTAAAAAAAGGATATTATGTTTACACCGGTAGTGCAATGAAGAACCTGAACCAGCGTGTAGAGAGACATCTGAGAAAATCCGATAAAAAAAATAAATGGCACATTGATTTTCTTCTATCAAATGAAGAAGCGAAAATAATTGCCGTAAAGCTATTCCTTTCAGACGAAAAAGAAGAATGTAAGAGAAATCAGCTTATGCTTAAAATAAAAAATGTCTATGTACCCGTTGAAGGCTTCGGTTCTTCGGATTGCAATATTTGCCCGGCACATTTACTCGGTTTCGATAAAATAAAAAAAGCAGATTTTCTAAAATTATTTTTATAATAGTGAATTCAGAAAAACAAATATTAAAAAAATATTCGGAAGAAATCGGATTCTGCAAATTCGGTGTCGCCGCTGTTCAACCATTGGACGAAGAAATTAAAATAATTAAAAAATGGATTGGCAAGAACCAACATTCAGGTTTAAAATATATTGAAAAAAATCTCGAAAAAAAGAAACACATAGAAAAAAATTTAAAATCAGCAAAATCAGTAATTGTCGTTGCACAAAATTATTACTATCCCATTCCGGACAGAAAGATTTTCGACAGCTCAGAAAATAAAATTTCACGTCATGCCGTAGGACTTGACTATCACATTATAATGCAAAAAAAACTTACTATATTATCGGAAAAATTATCTGAACTATATCCTGAATCCGAGTCCCGCCAATTTATTGATTCAAATTCAGTACTCGAAAAACAATGGGCTGTCCGGGCAGGAATAGGCTGGCAGGGAAAAAACAGTTTAATCCTTACCCGTTCTCACGGCTCATGGATATTTCTCGGAGTAATAGTAACCACTGCAGAAATAGAGCCAGACAAACCATCTAAAAACTATTGCGGTACATGTACAAAATGTATTGATCTATGCCCTACTAAAGCTATTATTAAAGACAAGGTCTTAGACCTGAACAAGTGCATTTCGTACTGGACAATCGAATCAAAGTCTTTGAAAATACCTGCTGAAATCCGGAAGAATTCTAACGGTTGGATTTACGGTTGTGATATTTGTCAGGAAGTCTGTCCTTGGAATAAATTTGCTAAAATTAGTGAAGAACAAGCTTTCGCTCCCCACAGAGGCAGAACTACACTGTCAAAAGAAGAAGTTGAGGCAATGGATGAATATGATTTCAATTACGAATTTTCAAAATCTTCTATTATCAGAAGAAAGTTGAAAGGTTTATTCAATAACCTCGGCATTGAATAAATTTATAATTATCACAGAACTGCAATAAGAATTTATCCCTAAATCTTAAATTGAATAAATAATAGAAAACTCGGAAATTTTCAGGCGATGCGATTAAAAAAATTAAATACTCTTTTATCAGAATCAAATTTTTTCAGTTCCTGAGGAGTGCCGCTTGCAATAATGCCCTTGGCTTCTTTATCGAGCATAATCAATCGTTGCGAAATAGAAAAAATACTCGATAAATCGTGTGTAACTACTACCATAGTTGTACCGAGCATTTCGTTTAATTCAGTAATCAGTTCATCCAATGAAGCAGAGGTAACAGGGTCTAAACCCGAAGAAGGTTCATCGAAACAGAGTATGTCAGGGTCCAGAACCATTGCTCTTGCAAGAGCCGCTCGTTTTCGCATACCTCCACTTATTTCGGAAGGAAGATAATTCTGATAACCGCTCAACCCGACAGAGCGAAGTTTTATTTCGATTACATCTTCAATTTCATCAGCTGATAAAGAAGTGTAAGCATTAAGTGATAATGCGATATTTTCGGCTATTGTCATAGAAGCAAACAAACCTCCTGATTGAAATAATACTCCGAATTTCCTCAGAGTTTTCTGCCTGTCAGTTCCCTGAGCATTTACAAAATCTATGCCGTCAATTATTACAGAACCGTCCGCAGGCTTTTCCAGCCCTATGATTTGCCTCAATAATGTACTTTTGCCGCAACCGCTTCCACCGACAATAACAAAAATTTCACCCTTTTTAATTTCGCAGGATACATCTTCAAGAATAGTTGTATCCCCATAACGAACGGTTATATTTTTTACATCAATGAAATTTTGTTTTTCCATATTTAATATATTGAAATTACTTTCTAAAAAAAGCAAATATTTCTGTCAGATTCCTAAAGCTTGAAAAATAAAAGTGAAAATTGCATCTGCAAGAATTATAAGAAGTACACCGCTGACAACCGCAGTTGTTGTAAATTTACCAACGCTTTCGGCACCTCCGTGTACCTGCATACCGCGGAAACATCCGACGGTAGCGACTAAAAAACCAAAGACCAAACTTTTCATCAAACCTGTAAAAACATCCCAGAAATGCAAAGCTGTCTGCAACTCGTTTAAGTAACCGGACAAAGTAATTCTAAGCGTTGTATTGGCTGTCAGGAAGCCTCCGGTTATACCGGCAAGGTCGGCAATTATCACTAAAAAAGGCATAGCAAACATAACCGCTAATACGCGCGGAAGCACTAAGAAGTGCATCGTATTAAATCCCATAGAAGTCAATGCATCCACTTCTTCGGAAACTTTCATTGTGCCAATCTCTGCGGCATAAGCCGAACCGGATCGACCCGCAACCAAAATGGCAGTCATCAAAGGACCTAATTCGCGTGTTATTGAAATTCCGATTAAATCCGCTATATAAATATCAGCACCGAACTGATGAAGCTGAACAGCACCCTGATAACCGGAAATTACGCCAATTAAAAAAACAATCAAAACAACTATAGGGACTGCCGTTACACCGGCTCTGGTAAAGTGATACGGGAAATCTTTCCACCTCATTTTACGCGGATGGGCAAACAATCCGATAATTTTAATCAGCATATCACCGATAAATTCGAGGAAAAGCTTCATGTCGGTTAATATTGTAATAGTCATAAAACCGACATGAGAGAAGTACTCAGTCCAAAATCCGATTTTTTTCTTTTTAGAACCACTGCCTGATTCTTTTTGCGATAATATTTTTACAAATCTGAGCATATCATCACTCATTCCTGTAAAATCAGTCTCAATAGATTTTGCTCTGCATTGATTTTGGAAATATTCAACAAAGACTATCAGAAATGTATCGTAGGAATTAACCCCGGAAAAATCGAAAGTAAGTTTGCTTATATCGTTTTTTAAGCGGATAAGTTGTTTTATGCTTTCGAAATTGCGGGAAGTATATAGGCTCATTGTCCCCTGAAGCCGCACGAGCACATCGGTTGTGCGATATTCCACAGAATAAAAATCACTTGGCGATTTGGACTTTTTAGACATAAAATAATTAATCTATTAGAACTTTTTTAAATACCGTAAATACAAATTAAAGTAAAAAGTCAAATTTTCTACGTTTAAAAAACCAAAAGAAAAAAATAATTGCAAATAGCTTATCAAAATTTAATAAATTTGCGGAAATTAATTGCATAATTTTTCAGAGAATAACTCAAAACCGATTAATTTATTTCATCTATAAACGTCGTTCTTTAAATGAAGGAAGAAATACAAGAAGATTTTCCGTTAAGCAAAACAAAGCACACTAAAGGCTCACGCCATTTGGCGAGGGAAAAAGTGCTTCAGGTTATATGTGCTTACAAAGTTGCAGAAACACCGTGGGAGGCGATTTTCTCTCATGTTTTCTTCCGTAAATTTAATTTCGGCGATGATGAAGAAGTAGCCCTGAAAATTCTCACTTCCGACGAAGTCTTCGAAATGGATGCGGATATTCCGATTGAATGGGTAGATGACGAGATTATGTTTGCCCGTACACTAATTGCCGAAACTATCAAAGCTACCGATTACCTTGATGATTTAATCAAAGAATATGCCCAGCACTGGGAATTGGAAAGAATAGCCCATATTGACAGAATTTTAATGCACATGGCTTTGACCGAATTAATGAAATTCCCCGAAATTCCTCCTAAAGTCAGTATTAATGAAGCTATTGACATAGCAAAAAAATATTCCACTGCTAAAAGCGGCATCTTTATTAACGGCGTCCTTGATGCTCTCCACGAAAAACTCCTGAAAGAAGGACTTTGCAAGAAAGCCGGCAGAGGACTTGTTGATAATTAATTATGAATTATGAGTTATGAATTATGAGTTATGAATTATGAATTGAAGAAAATTAGTTTGTAAAGTAAAAGTGAAACACAGTTTTCTTCATTCCCCCTTATAAAAGGGGGTTAGGGGGTTGTCTCTTGAATTGGGAATTGAAGAAGGAAGAGAAGTTGGTTTGTCTTCCTGAACTCGGTTCAGGATCTAATTTCGGTAACGAGATAAAAATATATTTTCGAATATTGAAATTGAAGGTGTTTTCTGACAAATGCTTGCTCAGACGAGGGCGTCCGAGCTACTTTATGTGGTTTATTATTTTCTATAAAGAATTGTTTCAGAAAAAAAAATGAATTATTTTAAAATTTTTTGAGACCTTTTGCCTTTTTATGTGTCTTTCTATATAAGAGAGTGTACACATTTTGAAATGTATGTGAAACAAATTTTAATTTTTATAATTATTTTTTTAATTTTTCTATTTTCTTTCTTCTATTTTCTAAAACCGTGTCTTTGTTATTAAGAGGGGATGCAAAAAATAAATAAAAATCTCCTCAAGAATAAAACAGGTATCAAAATGAAAACCTTGTCAATTCTGCTATTTTTGTGCTTAAGTTGTTCATCTGCTTTTTCCAACGATATAGTTTTACCAAATGGAAAAGATGCAAAGATACTGAGCAAAAGAAAACTTATTGAAAGTGTTATAGTTTATTCTACAAAAGAAGGTAAAACAAGATATTCTTATACCTATGATTCAAATGGTAACCAACTAACATATTTGATTGAAAAATGGCAAAACGAGCAATGGATTAATTCTGAGAGGGCAACAACAGTTTATGATTCGTTTGGGCATGAGATAAATTGTTTGTCTGAATGTTGGGTTGAAGATCATTGGTCTAATAATTATAGATATACTAGTACATATAATTTGTACGGCAAGAAACTCACTTTTTTATTTGAACGGTG
>JBAYGQ010000112.1:0-7257 GCA_041666585.1 Bacteroidota bacterium | reverse complement strand
TCTTATAATAACTTGAATAAATGTTTCGCCTGAAAGTACTATTTTCGCTAAACTGATTTCAGAATCAAATTCAGTTTTGTTTTTTCTACTTAGTACCCAATAGAAAGTAGGTTGTTTATTAGCTAAGGTCAAATCGAATTGAATTTTTAATTTTGATTCGGAATCAGATCCGTCAGGTTGGTTCTCGGGAGAAAATTGCAGTAAGGTCATTCCTATCATTTGTTCAGTTGAACAACCGAACATTTCAAGTCCTTTTTTGTTACACTCAATAATAAGTTCATTACGTAACAAAAATATCCCGAAATTTGCATACTCAAACAAGGTCCTGAATTTCTTTTCACTATTCTGAATTGTTTGTTCAGCTTTTTTAAGATCAGTGATATTAGAAATCATTCCAAAAGAGCCGGTTTTTTTGCCATCATCATCGTAGATGTTTGTGGCACTAATGAGACAATATATTTTTTCTCCATTTTTAGACTTTATTTCCAACTCATATTTTCCATTATCCTGATGATTCCTTATATTTAATTGTTGTATAAAGATTTCTTTATTTTTTTCATCCAGGAAATCGAATGCACTTTTACCGACAATATCGTCCTCTCCAAACATTTGCTTTAACGTTGGATTTGCTTCAATAATATTTCCATTATTGTCAATTTGTATAAAACCTTCGGATGTGCTTTCAAGTATGTTTCTTAATCGTTTTTGACTTTTTAATATTTCCTCATGAGATAAAATTGCTTCTTTATGCAGGTAAAAATGACAATTTTCCGGTCTGTTTAAATTATTGAATATTGCAGTAGCCATACTTTCGCACTTTTCATAACCACAGGAAGTACAATTCAAAATGTCATCCTGAGAATATTTTTTCATTTTATTATATATTGTCCAAAGCTCCACTTCTGTCGGTGTTTTTATATAATTATTTTCTGAAAGGTTAATGTAATTGCGTGTGTAAAGATTTTCTTTCCAATATTTTTTAATTAGATTCTCAATCACTTTTTTATAATCTGAATCCTGTGTTTCAGGGCTGTTTAAATATAAATTCTGTTGTTCCAGATTTCTTTTATTAATATAAAATTCAATTTCATCAATAGATTTATCTTTAACTAAAGTTAATGAGCCGGCATTGCACCCGTTCTCGCAATTCAGGCAGTCAATTAATAAAGGAGCAGTGCCTAATTCAATTACTTCGGGCAGTTGTTTCAAATAATTATAAATTGTGTGTGTGCCTTCGATTTTTCTGGTTTTATATCTTATTTCCGGAACCCATCTTTCTGCAGTCTGCATCAATCCTCCCGGTGAAGAGAACAGAACTGCTCTTTCTGCGGGCGGATTATCATAATCAACAGGTTCGTAATTATTCAAATCAATATTTGAGGTTTTTAAAAACTCATCTAATGATTTATATGCAACATTGAAATCACCATAACCTGTCTCGTCGAACTCTCTTTTCTTTGCCGTACATGGTGAAATAACTGCTATTTTATGATTTTTATATTTGGGATAGAAATGTTTAATCATTTTCATTGTATGAAGCATAGGACTGTCAACGGGAACAAGATATTCAAGCAGTTCAGGTTTGTAAATTTCAAGGTAGGTAACGATAGCCGGGCAGGGCTGAGCAATTACTAACTTAGGATTTTTTTCTTTTATATAATTCAAATAGGAATAAACTGTAAGTTCGGCTCCAAAGCTGACATCAAAAACAGCTTCTATTCCGATTGATTTGAACCAACCGTTCAAATTCAGGTATTTGTCAGGGAAATTTGCGGCTACAGACGGTGCGACAATTGCGACAACTTTTTCACCTTTTTCTAACGCTTTCAAAAAGTAACTAAAGTCGTCCAAATATATTCTGGCATTATGTGTGCACTTTACTAAACAACTGCCACAACCGATACATAAATCAAAATTTACATTTACATGGTCTCCGCTTCCGTCGTTGCAATATTTAACAGGACAAGCTAAAATACAGGCGTGACAATTTATACATTTGTCTTTGTTTACATCAATAATTTTAGTTAATTGTTTTTTCATGTCTTTTCCCGTAAATTTAGAATATCAGATCCATGAAATATCATATTCTGAAAACAAATCCCCATTTGCTAAAGAAGTAAGTTGAACAATTTTAATATCATTACATCCTACTTTTTCTAATGCCATTTCCATCCATCCGCATATATTATACTCAATTAATGATTCGTTTTTAGGTAGTTTTGTAAATCTGATTTTACAAAATTTTGCAGTATAATCAATCACTTCCATATCTGCATCCTTATAGTAAGTTGTCAGAATTTTACTAGCTCTGTTTATCAGAAATCCTGGAGTTGCAATCTGGATTAATGCTTTATAAATACCTCCTAATACTGTATCAGCTCCAAAGCGTCCAAGATCCCATGCACATTTTTTTATATCTCCGTCAAAAAACAATTCAGCTATTTTTTTTGTAGGTTCAATCATTGCTTCAACGGGATACCATTCAGAAATAATAATCGCTCCGGAATATATCGTTTTATGCTCTTCAGACAAGGATTCCATCCATTCTTCAAATCGTTCGGGATAGAATCGTTTTACATAATCATAAGTACCTTTTATTGATGTTCCCTTAATAATCATGCTTAGTCTCACAATTCATTATTTATTACTTACATTACTCAAGAATTGGAAAAAATGCTGAATTCTGAATGCTGAATTCTGAATTTTTTTTATAATTTAAATTCCAATATAATATGCCATAATAGTTGTAATTTTTATATGTACTCTTGCATTTTTATACCGTTTCAATCAGGCAATTAATCATTAAATACAATCTGATTCTTCATACATAAAAAACAAAATATTATGATATACTTTGTTTCAAATTATCTATATGTAAACGAAATTTATTTTTCAAAACGTTTTCTTTTTTTCCTTAATTCAGAATTCAGCATTCAGAATTCAGAATTTTTTCAAATCCAAGAAACATGATACTCAGAGTATGAATCTCCGTCGGCAAGAGAACATATTTTTTGAATTTTTATTTCAGTACGTCCCACTTTTTCTAAAAGGACTTCTATCCAAGTGCATAAAGAAATTTCATATATCTTATCAGAGCAAGGATATTTATTCATTCTTATTATTGCAAAATTTGAGGTATGATCTAAAAAATTAATATCTGCGTCATCATAGTAAGCAGACAACAGATTGCCTGCCCGGGCAATCATAAAATTTGTAGTTGCAATTGTAATAAATGCTTTATATATTCCTTTTATTGCTTTTTCTGCTCCATATCTGACAACTATCTTAGTACTTGCTTCATAATTACTATCATGAAATAAATCTGCAAGCTTTTTTCTTGATTCTTCAAAAGCTGAAGTGGGATACCATTCTGATATATCTATTGGGTTTATGTAATATTCTCTTGCATACTCAGACATACTGTTTATCCATTCCTGAAATCTTTCAGGGTAAAACGTTTGAACAAAATCTACTGTTGATTTGAAGGCTATTCCTTTAATTCTCATAAAACAACTTCAAAAAAAAATTATGAAAATGATTTTTTGTAATTTGAATTTCTGAAATTAAATCCATGAAATATGATATTCAGAAAATGAGTCTCCATCTGATAAAGAACAAATTTTATTGATTTTAATTTCTTTGCTGCCGACTTTTTCCAGTGCAAATTCAATCCATCCGCAAATAGATAATTCAAACATGGAATCTGAAGCAGGAAAATTATTGATTTTGATTTTTACAGTACTCGGAGTAGATTCTAATACCTCTAATTCGGCATTTTCGTAATAAGCCGCTATTATTTTGCTAGCCCGACCAATTACAAAGCTTGTAGAGGCAACTTTTATAAAAGCCTTGTAAATCCCTTTCAACACACTATCAGCACTAAACCTTCCTATTTCCCATGCACATTTGTCATAGTCACCGTTAAAGAATAATTCTGCAATTTTTCTACGGGATTCTAAGGTTATTTCAATGGGATACCAATCTGATATCATTAACGGCTTTGAGTAGCTTTCTCTTGACAAATCGGATAATGAAGAAATCCATTCTTCAAGCCTGTCCGGATAATTCTGTTTAACAAAATCCAGAGTTACTTTTAAAGAAATACCTTTAACTCTCATGAAAATACCGATATTATTTTTCAAAATCAGATATTAAAAATGAGCCGTACTAAAGCCCCGCCACTATCTTTATTTGTTGCTTCAATAATACCATTGTGTGAATCCATTATTATTTTTGCAACAGCCAAGCCTAAACCACAACCTTCGTCGTGGTGGTATAATTCATCGGAAGAAAAGAATTCAAATAATGAGTTTAATGAATCCTCGCTAAAGCCCGTTCCATTATCAGAAATATTCAAAGAGACTTGTTTATCTTTTATTAAAAACTCAATTAATATTTTTTCTTTTGGGGGTGAGAATTTAATTGCATTATCTAAAATAATCTCAAATACTTTTTGTATCAGGTAGGGGTCATAGTTTAAATAAATATCTTCATCAATTTTTCCGACAATGATTTCTAAATCTTTTGATACGGCTTTATTTTGAAGAGATGAAATCCCGTTAAAAATTATTTCATTTATATTTTCTGTTTGAAATTGGAAGTTATATTTTTCAGTTTTAAGATTTGTAATAAGAAGAGCCAGTTCTGCAAATCTCTTCAATCTGTTACTTGAAGTTATTATCGAATCACAACATTCTTTTTGGTCTTCTGTTTCAGAAGTTTGTCTCATTAAGTTTGCAAACCCTACTATACCGATTAAGGGAGTATTTAACTCATGAGACAGCAAACCGAGAAAATAGTTTTTCGCTTTATCTAATTTTGATAACCTTTCGTTTGCTTCAATTAACTGAATTCTTTTTGTTTCAAGTTCTTCTTCCCGATAGAAGCTTTTAACTGCTTCTTTTATTGTAAGAGCAATATCTTCTTTATCCCATGGTTTGGCAATGAATCTGTATAGATTAGCTTGATTTACTGCATTTGTTACACCTTCGGTGCTTGCCTGACCGGTTAACATAATTTTAAGAGTTTTCGGATAATTGAGATGGACTTTTATCAGTAATTCATCGCCTCTCATTTTTGGCATTATGTAATCAGAAATTATCAGGGGTATATCATATCCATCACTAATGAGTTCAGCTATTATCTCTAATGCATCGTTTCCGTCTTCGGCAGTTTCAATAATAAAGTTGCCTTCAAGCGAATCCCTTAACTCGGTTTTCAAGCTATCAAGAATACTTATTTCATCATCAACACATAAAATTACCGGTTCCTTCATTGAATCTCCTGATTTAATAGCTTTGGCTAAAAATATATGAGTTGAGTTATGATTTTCATCCGAAAATAGAAATGCTAAAATAAGATATTATTTATTGATAAACAAAATGATTTTTAAATTCAAACCGGCAAGAAAATAATTAAATTATAGCGTATGTGATAAACTTGAATGAATGGAAGAACTGCGTAATTGATGATTAATAGCATCATTTGAGTTGATACTGAATAAAGACTATTCAATTTTTTGTGGTCGCTACGGTATTACCATCACCACCTTACTTATAAAACACTTTCAAATGCAGGGGAGGGAAATTGACAAGAATTAGAAAATATTTCTTTAATTTATTTGGAATCAGTTAACGGAATCAGAATAAATTATTATTTATTTTTTATCCTCTTTAAAACCTCGTGTCAACCCTAAAATTCCATTAATGATAGTTAATGGATGAGGTGGATTACCGGGAATATACAAATCCGGTTCGATACTATTTAAAATGTCTCTGTTTAATGCCATACTTCCGGTGAAAATACCACCGCTAATTGCATCCACTCCGCAAAGAATAAAAATCTTCGGGTCAGGAATTGCGTCATATGCAATTTTAAGTGCTTCTGCCATATTTTCTGAAATAGGACCTGTAAGTACTATCCCGTCTGAATGCAGTGGTGAAGCTACGAATTCGATACCATAACGGTTCATATCAAAATTAGCATTTCCACAAGCCGCTAACTCCAATTCACAGGAATTGTCTCCTCCTGCTGATACTTGCCTTAATTTAAGCGAACCGGAAAAAATCTTCCTTAATTCTTTGCGAATTATATTTTCATCTATTTTAATCTCCGCATTGATACCTTCATAGATTATTAAATTCTCTCTGATATTTGATGAAATTTTATAATCGGAAGTAAATTTTATCTTTTCGGGAAAAGAAAAAGCGCACTGCCCGCAAAACAAACACTTACCTAAATCAATGCTGACTGGATTCACCGAGATAGCATCCGTGGGACAAATATCTGCCAAAGCTTGTTCATCAACACTGATATTACTAATTTCGGGTCGACCTCTGAAAGGAGCATGCAAATCAATATTTCGCAAATCAGATATATATTGTTTACCGTTATGGTATAATATTTTTATTTCCTCGAACATATAAATCAAATATAAATTAATGAATTGTTATTCAATTAAAATTTTTTTTAAAGATCATGACCGCAATAACTCAAGTTATAGCTTTTATTATTTATCGGGAAATCAGAAATTTCGACATTTCTCAAAGACAGTTCTAACGCTTTCCAGTTGTGCATTGAAGGATCTTTCACCTTATAATGATATAATTCACCGTCCGCATCGGTAACTGCACAATGGCATATCTCTCCGCGCCAACCTTCTGTCAGGGATATTGCAAAGCAATCTGGCTTGAATATTAAATTATTATCCGGCTTATCTGTGACGGAAGATGTAAATTGAAAATTCTTTAATGCGTGCCTTATCCATTCAATAGAATTTCTAATCTCTTTACGTCTGAGTAAAAAACGGGAAAAAACATCACCTTTTTCAAGAGTCAGGCTTTCAATGGGATAATAGTTAAATCCTGCAAAAGTGTGAGATTCTCTAATATCTCTTTCTAAACCTGCCGCTCTTGCCGATAATCCCACAGCACCGATTAGTTGTGCCTGCTCTTTGCTTAGAATACCTACATGATCAAATCTGTTCTGTACGCTTGGTAATCGGTATGTCAAGTGAGCCATTTCCCAAAATTGCTTCTCATACCTATCTAAAACATCTGTTAACTTTTGTTTTAATTCTTCTGTGAATTGAAAATTTGTACCTGCAGTACGAATCAAGCCTTTACCCAACCTGTTACCACACCAATACTGTATAAAATTGATAATTCCTGTTCGCAGGATTCCAAATATATTTGCACCTAATTGGTAGCCTGCATCTACACAAAGAGCTGAAATATCAATAGTATGCATTGCAATTCG
>JBAYGQ010000111.1:0-7267 GCA_041666585.1 Bacteroidota bacterium | reverse complement strand
TGATATTATGAACATCCGGAGACAGGGAAGCAAGAGCCTGTACAAATTTTGGAATATAATTGGTCTGCGATTCGTAGCTATTTACAATAATCTCAAGGGGGAAATAAGACCATTCCCTTTGTTCACCGGGAATTTGGAAATAATGATTAGCTATTTCTACACTATCCGCATAAAGAGCTAAAATACAGGTAAACTGTTCGGGTACTAAATTATTGAAACTGCTCTTTAAATAAATCATACCGTAAATAAATTCATCTGCTCTGAATCTATCTTTAAAATCGAAAGGATTTTCTTTTTTAATCTGTATAATTTTATCGGAAAAAAATATTTTGTTTTGATTATTTTTATGGAAAAGCGTTGTATAAATTACTTTCCCTCCTTCGCCGCCGGTATTGTTCAGAATCGCTTCCGCATCAATTATTAACTCGGAGGCTTCCTTCTGGTCAGGTATTACCAAAAGAATAGCCTGACATAATATCTGCGCGGCTTCTGCAGCTTCGATAGCATCGGCAAATTCATATTTCAGATCATAATTATATGCATTTTCTATTCCTGTTCGTATTTCAACCTGAAGATAGTTTTTGACCAAACTATCGAATTTTTTCGGAAATTCAACTATTACTTCGTCATAATTATGCTTGAATCCGGCATTATCCAGTAAATTGGGATACTGCTGAATTAATCCTTCTATTTCGTTTTTCAGATTAATAAAATCAATTCTTTTTGCTTTATTATAAAAAAGCTGTGCATCAGCTTTACGGATTAATGTGTTTGGTGCTATTGATTGAATTGCGGCTACAGGTTGAATCTGCCAATATCCCTTTAGAATCAGTTCACCTGCGTAAACTTTACCTTTAGCTAAATTTGAAAATTTTTCCCACTGTTTTTTTAGTTTGTTTAAATCTTCTTCATTAGGTCCATAGTCAACCATCGGACATTGCTTACGTACATTGTTCAGTTCAATATCGCATTTTTTTATGAGCGAAGGAATTGTCTTTTTTGTTTTATCGGATATTGGATTCATTGCTTTTCTTAAGCTTTCCAGATTAGCTTCAAGCTTAGGTAAAGCCACACAATCCGATGATTTTTGCTGAGCCTGAACATTATTAATATTAACAATAAACAAGCTAAATAACAATAAAAATGAAATACTAAAATTATAAAATCTATTCATTTCGGCTCCCGATATTTGTAATCAATTTTCCTTAATAAAGGATAAAATGAGAATTGGATTTAATAATATACAAAATTTATCATTTTTTTTCAGAAGGACAAATTAAAAAAAAGTTTTCCTCAGAAAGGGAAATCGTCTTTCTGTTTAGTATCCTGCTCTTGTTTAATTTTTTCCATTTTATTTTTTAAAGCATTTTGCTGAAGTTGTTTACCGGTTACGTTCAAAATATACTGTTTTTCTTCAGGTTTATCTGCTGTTACATGCACAGGATTGCCTTCTACATAAATAGCCTTGTAAGGCATTGTCGGGCATGCAAATTCGCAAGCTCCGCAACCGATACAAATTTTTTCTTTTACTTCAGGCAGAAAGAGCCCTTTGTATGGAACCATCTTCACAGCTTTAGTCGGACAATGCTCGGAGCAGGCACCGCATTCAGTTTTTTCAGTAATTACAATACAATTGTCTTTAATAAATTTTGATTTCCCCAACTGAATCCTTTTTTTGTACGATAAATCTACCGGCAGAATTGCACCGGTAGGACAGACTTTTGAGCAATCATTACATTCATAATTGCAAAAACCGATATGATAATCCATCCTCGGTTGCATAATACTAGCGGCACCGAGTTCGAAAAAAGAAGGCTGGAGAACCTGATTACAACATATACTCACACACAGATGGCAGGCTGTACATTTTGAAGTAAAATGCTCAAAGCTTTTTGCTCCCGGAGGCAAGACTTCATTTTTTTTGTTTTCACGGATTGTAGAGGCTTTTGTCACAATAATTGTTTTGGTCTGCGCAAGCAGTCCGCTGAATAAACCGAATACGAAAGCAGATGTTGTGAAAATAAAATTTCTTTTTGAAATATCTGTTTCAGTCGGGAGTATGACATTTTTTGGAGAGTAAGAAAATTTATATTTGAATCCGTTCAGGTTACATGCACGGAAGCAGTTGAAGCAGGAAACACAACGGCTAAAATCCACTTCCATTGTATCGTTGCAGATACATTCAGCTTTGCAGGCTTTTTCACATAGTCCGCACTGTTTGCAGGATGATGTATTAATTACAATTTTAAATAAAGATAATTTCGAGAACAATCCCAGCAAACTTCCAACGGGACAAATCGTATTGCAATACAATCTACCGTGTTTAACTGACAACCATGTTACTACGATGATAAAAATTATCGGATATAAAAGAATTTCTGCTTTCCAGCCTTTGAAAAAAAGCGGTTTGAGTGCGAAGTCTGAATCTTCGAGGACAGATGCAAAAACATTATTAATTGTAATGTACAAAGGTCTCACAAAATTAGAAAAAATTCGTCCAAAATTGCTGTATGGGTCAAACAGATTAACAATAAGAACAGTACCAAAGATAAGACTAATCCCTGTAATAGCGAGAATCGAATATCGCAGAATGTTATGAGATTTTTTGAATTTAAATTTCTTCTTTTTGAATATCTTTGATTTGATAAAAATTATTATATCCAGAAAGGTTCCCAGAGGACAAATGGTAGAGCAGTAAACACGCCCGAATAAAACAGTGAGAATAATTATCAGGATAAATCCGCCGGCTACATGAAAAGGTTTGATAAGGAAATGAAGAAAAGAAGGAATAAATTGTAAAATCAGAATTAAATCAGCGAAACGTTGGGAAAGATCGGATATTCCAAGGAAAAGCAATCCGGTAAGTAAAAAGAAAACTAAAGAAACAACAACCCTTACAATTTTAAGATGTGCCAATTTCATGCACTACATCTTTATTCTATTGATATTCAGCTTACTCAAATCTTTATTACCTACTTTCATATCATGAGCTATTTTAATATATGGAATATCGTCTGGTTCCATGCCGAATAATTTTGTAGCGGCGGCATCAATTACAACCATATCTTTTGAAATAAGCAATGACTTCATGTTTTCGACATCAGCTTTTGAAACACCGCGGGGACCGTTTTTGCGTAAAACATTGTAAGCATCAACTATGTTTAAATCGGGTTTTCGCCAAGTAGCCATATCGGCAATGCATTGATGCAAATTATGACTATGCCAGAAGCGTCGGTCCCATACTATTCCCATAAGATTTTTCATTGAAATGGTCAGCTTGGCAGAGCTGTGGTGTTTCAGAATAGGGACATTAATAAAAACATTTGACTCCAAGATCAATTCATGCACTTTTGCCTTTGTAAGAACTTTGCCGTATTTAACTTCAACCTCATGATATTTGTTTTCGTTAGAACCTGAAACTATCCTGCCTCCGGCGTCTTTCACAGCTCTCTCTATACCGCTGTTAGTATAGCATTTCTCCCAGTTGTCGCAAGTGTTGTCGAACACATAAACCTTCTTGGCACCTGCATTGTAGCAATGCTCAATTATTCTTTTTACAAGCAAAGGATTAGTATTTCCGGCTCTTTCGGGAGTAACGTCCCAGCCGATATTCGGCTTTACAACAACAGTCTGCCCTTGTTTTACGTATCTTTTCATTCCGCCCAGCGAAGCAATAGCTTTGTCGAACATTGCATCTGGATTGCCGCCTTTTACAGCAACAAGATCATAATCGGTCTGTCCGGCTAAGAGAGTTCCTACGGGATTTACAGCCATAATTGAACCGATTGCCAAACCTGTTTTAAGTGTCGAATCTAAAAAATTTCTTCTATCCATTGTGCAAAAATAATCATTGAGAACGAACAAATTTTTGTAATATCGGAAATGTATCAGTTAAAAGCAAAATATTTTATTCAAAAAGTAAAAATATTTTTTTCAGATACAGATTAATTAATAGACAATTAATTTTAAATTAAATTTTTCCACTTAATGAACAAGTTTTGCACATGTTTGTCCACAATGATTGTCTTTTAAAATAGTTTTTAGAAAATGCTAACTGCCATATTTATATTTGTTTAGAGATAATAAAATTAGAGTTACAAAATGGTCTTCTTTGCACAGTTGCAATAAGTGCTTATGTTCAAAACTACTTGTATTTTCCAAGAAATAAATTTTCAAAAATAAAAATTTTTGCCTTGTGTGTTCGCAAAAAAAATGACAATTTTTCATAAGACAAAATATGCAAGTACAAGTTTAGATGCCTTTTGTAATAAGTTCCGTTTTTTGAAGAATTGTTAAGGTAAAATAAGTATAAACCAAAAGCAAAAATTTGCTTTTTGGAGAAAAACTGAATTTTAAAATCTAAACAAAGTTTGCTTGAGAGTAAATAAAGAAAATTTAGAAAGAAATGTAATAGTCTTTTAATTCGGTCTGACGAATATAATTAGTTAAGATATAATTTTTTTTAAACAGCTGAAGGGATGAGTTAGCAATTTAATTAACGAACATCCGGAAAGAGAACTGAAATCTTAACAAAAATAAGTTCTACATTTAATTTAGATAACCAATTTTTTTTATAATGCAAAAATAGAGGTGATTACAGTGTCTGATCATAAGTTGGATGCACTATCGCTTTTTGTGTCCGATAGTCATATTGTTGACACAAATGAACTGAAAATCCAGTACGAATTGCACAGGGAAGATAAGAATGCAATTATCCACTGGAGTAAATGCCTTGATATTATAAGAGACAATGTCTCAAAGCAGGTATTTAAAACATGGTTCGAGCCCCTGAAAGCTTTAAAATGGGAGGAAGAGCAATTAACCGTACTTGTACCAAGCCAATTCTATTGTGAATGGCTTGATGAGCATTTTTACAGTTTGCTGGAAAAAACATTAGGACAGGTTCTCGTTGCCGAAGCCAAGTTGAATTATCTGGTACTGGTTGATGAGAATCAGGATTCATTAGAGCGCCGTACCATTCGATTACCCGCTTTACAGCATGCACCGGTACCGGAAAAACCTGAAAGTAATGTTGTTTCGGGAAAACAGGTAAAAGAATTTACAACATATCTTAACCCAAGGTATTCTTTTGATAATTTTATTAAAGGCGAAAGTAATCAACTTGCATGGTCTGCAGGAATGGCTATAAGCCAGAATCCGGGCGGAACAAGGTTTAATCCGTTGGTTATTTACGGCGGAACAGGTTTGGGTAAAACTCATCTTGTTCAAGGTATTGGTAATAGTATTATCAGAAGAAACAGCAATGCGAGGGTTTTGTATACCACAAGCGAACGCTTTACAAATGAATTCATTGCCTATGTCCAAAACAACAAAATGAGTGAATTTGTTAACTATTACAGAAACATTGATGTTCTGATTGTTGACGATATTCAGTTTTTTAGCGGAAAAGAAAAAACTCAGGATAATTTTTTTCATACCTTCAATGCTTTACATCAGGCTGGCAAACAACTTATTCTGACAAGCGACAGACCTCCCCGTGATTTAACTGAGATTGACGACAGGCTGATTTCAAGATTTCAGTGGGGACTAATTGTTGACATTCAACCTCCCGATTTCGAGATGCGTATGGCTATTTTACAGCGTAAGAGCCTTGATGAGGGAATAGAATTGCCTACAGATGTTGTGGAATATATTGCAAGGCATGTTACCAACAGCATACGTGAGATGGAAGGTGTTTTAATAAGCCTGATTGCGAAATACTCTCTTGACAGCAGAGAATTGAACCTCGAACTTGCAAAAGAGGTGGTTCACGGTGCCGGCAAAGCTGAACCCCGCCAGATTACAATTGAGGATATCAAGGCTTTTGTTTCTGATTATTACAAAATCCCTGTTGAAACGATTGAATCAAAATCCAGAAAACATGAGATTGCTTTAGCAAGGCAAATGTGCATCTATCTTTCTAAGCAATTAACACAGAATTCTCTGAAAAGTATAGGTGCTCATTTTGGTGGAAGAGATCACTCAACAGTTTTGCATTCTATACAGACTATTGAAGACTATCGAGATACAGATAAAAATGTAAGAAATGCATCAGAGTATCTGTATAAAACTCTTAAAAACAGGGTATAATCTTCTTTTGATATTAGATTATTAAAACCTTCGGTAACATTAACTGAGGGTTTTTTATTTAAATAAATTAAAAAGTAATTTATTTCGACAATATGAATGATATTAACTAATTTTGTAATGATAATTACTATCTATTTAAAATAAATGAAACCGGAAGGCATACAGGATAGACACCAGAAAATAATTGTGAAAAACCGTAAGGCTTATCATGAATACGAAGTTATTTCTTCTGTCGAAACAGGTATTGTCCTCAGAGGGACTGAAGTTAAATCATTAAGGGCAGGTAAATGCAGTATTCAGGATGCATATGCAAATTTCCCGAATCCTCAGGGTTATGAGTTGTTTTTAATTAATTTTCATATAAGCCCTTATGAGCATGGTAACAGGGAAAATCATGAACCTAAAAGAGCGCGGAAACTGTTAGTAAACTATCGTGAGTCTGTAAAATTAAAATCTGCTGTACAGGAAAAGGGCATAACATTGATTCCTTTGACAATATATTTCTCCGGTCCTTTTGTAAAAATCGAACTAGGACTAATGAAAGCGAAAAGAAAGTATGATAAACGTCAGGTTGTCAAAGAACGGGATACGGAAAGAGATATAAGACGAAATTTTAAAGCATGAGGTAATTGAAGCAATCAAAAAAAATATTAAAAAACCTGTTTTCCCTTTCAGTAGCCGAAGCGGCTAATAAAGGTATTGTCTTTGTTTATAATGCCTACCTTGCAAGAGTAATTTTACCCGAAGGATTCGGTATCATCGGTTTTGCTACCGCCTATCTTATGTATTTTCTTCTTTTTGTTAATCTTGGCTTCAATACAGTAGGTGCAAGAGAAATTGCGAAAGACCATTCAAGAACAAATAAATTAGTTAACACTATTCTTACATTAAGGACCATAATTGCATTTGTTGCTTATGCTGTTTTATTCTTAACCGCTTTCTTGCTTGATAAACCGATGATGGTAAAATGGGTAATCTGGATTTCAGGATTAAATCTGTTTGCAAACGCTTTTCTTGTTGACTGGGTTTATCACGGAAACGAAAAGATGGAGTTCCTTGCTCTTAGGCAGGTAATTACAAGCGTTCTGAATTTGACCGGCATTATTTTGCTGGTTCATCAAAAGGACGATGTAGTAATAGCAATGATTGTTACAGTTATTTCGACATCTTTAAATAC
>JBAYGQ010000110.1:0-7277 GCA_041666585.1 Bacteroidota bacterium | reverse complement strand
TTAGTTAAATCGTGAATCACTAAATCCAAATCCATACTTGGTCCATAATTTTCATCGGGATCACATATACTTGGGCCCAAATCTGTTGTCAATATAATTTTACCATCTTCCATTTCTTCAGGAACATAATCATTAGCATTATGAAAAGTCAGTTGATTAATTGGGTGAATCGGCTCATTTTTTGCTGTAGAAGAAATTCTAAAAAGAAGTGAATTTCCAAGTGGTGTTCTAGTGGAAGTGTAAAGGATATTTTTTCCGTCATGAGAGTAATGTGCACCACCACTCATTTGTATTGGATTTGTATTAGCTGGATATACTGTACCGAAAGTATGTTGTTTTAAATCACTTATTGAATTAGATGTTGTATCGAATGCAACCGAATAAACTTCCCAGTCTGAACCATCCGGGTCTTTAGCAGCTGAAAATAGAATACGCTTATTATCAGGTGAAAATGACGGATGACCTACCCATGTTTTAAAAGATGAAGAATCCTCATCTTTTGAAGGCCATATTTTGGGAATATTTGCGTCTGCATCAGCTATATCAAATGTATCTAATTCTTGTGTAATCAAATTATAAACACACAATGCCTCAAAACGGCGATGTTTCTCTATGATTTTAACTGGTATTGAGCATTCACTTGGAATGATTGTATCTCGGAGAATTACTTCTCTGCATTTTGCATCAAATACAATTCTTTTACCATCATGTGAGAAATGTGGATGACGGTGTGGGAAATCTCCGGATGTTATTTGTAATGAGTTGCTTTCGAGATTTGGGTCAAGCAGATTACCTGTATAAAGATAAAGTTGAAAATTACCGGTCTTGTCTGAACTCCAAACCATTTTTGTTTGTGGATCTGAACTAACACCCCAGAATATATCAGGATGATTATCTATTTTTGCATTTGTTGTAAGACGAATGACATTTCTAGGTTGAGCTATATCCGGCATATAATATATGTCGTAATTACCTCTTTCCTGTCTGTCCGAAACGAATGCTATACCATTTTGAGCAATTAGCGAATATGGTATAAATAGAATAATTAAAACAATAAAATAATTTATCATATAACTTCCTTAAAAAATTATAAAAAAAGATAGAATTAAATTATTTAACTAACTATATTAAATCCGAAATCTTTGTGTTTTTCATTTTGGAATCAATAACACTGTTTAAATCATTCCAGAAATCACGGGCGATACAAACAGGCTCCATATCGCAAATACCTGTCTGGTACAAACAATCAAGGATACAAACTTTGTGTTCAAATGCAGAGTAAACATCAAATACAGTAATTTCTTCAGCCGGTCTTGTTAGGATATAACCGCTTTTCTTGCCGTGGATGTTTCTTATTAGTCCTTTGGCTTTTAATATTGGAATAATTGAATCTAGGTATTTATTGGAGATGTGCTGTGTTTGTGCTATTTGTTTTTGAAGAATGCCGGAGTTGTCGTCAGCTTGTGCAAGCTGAATGATAGTTCTAAGTCCGTAACGAATTTTAGTGTTAACTTTCATTTTTTAATCAATCCTATCTAATTGATAGTGTAAATTAATAAAAAAAAATATGAAATACAAATAATTTACAACGATTAATTCTTTTGAACTTTTGTTATCTTAAATTATTAATTTGTTTCAAAAATGAAAATTTTATATTTTTGTTTTGCAAGTTATTATTAGTTTTTTTTTCTTAATTTTAAGCTAAATAAGGTTTATTAAGAAATATTCTGTTCGTGATGTATAAATGGAATTTTATAAATTAAAAAAGGAATTATAATGCAACCTTTAATCTGTCCAAAGTGCAATCAGGAAATGAAATTCGTTACATTTTTGCGCGCTCCTTCTCCATGGCATATGAAATGTAAACATTGTGAAACGAAACTAAAATTTACTAAGCTAAACACCTTTTATCTCTTAGCTTTTTATTTATTAATATTATTTACTGTATATGTTATTTTCAAATTTGTTATTTTGAAAATTTTTATTCCAAATGCAGTTTTTTCCGAACTTTCTTTCTTTTTTTCTATAATTCCGGCATTGTTTTTAGCAGAATACTCTACTTATTTATTTGTTAAATTATTAGGCTTCAAATTCACAGAAAAATAACATATGTAATATTAAAAATTATTGATTTACTGTTCCCACTTCAATTTATAGTTTAAGAGTATTATACAAGGCAATTGCTTTTCTGAATGTCGGAAAGATTCCTTTTTTTCTTTTCTTTTATCTATTGATGATGAATTCTGAAATAAATTCATAATAATTATTTGTTCAATAAATTTGAACAGTTAATATATTTGTTGAACTGTTATAGGTATTAGTAAACCTTGTTAACGGCGAATTTGACGGTCCATTTATTAATCCGCCGTCAAGATTATATTTTGAACCATGGCAATGACAAGATATACTGTTACTCGATATAACAGGATTATCTACTTCGCATCCCTGATGCGGGCAATGCGAAGAAAGAACAGTAAATTCCGTAGTAGATTTCCTGATAACTATAATCGGTAAATCAAAGTTCTTACCGGAAAAAGTAATTTTTTTAAAACCGTTCACATTCTGAAGTTCAGGATAACTTGCTATATTAATATCCATAGGTGAGGGATTGTTATTCCCGTTGGGAGATGTACTGCTACTGCACGAATTTATCAAAGCCGGCATAGTTGAGACTATCAAGCCTGCTCCAATCAAAGAAACAGATTGTGTAAGAAATTTGCGTCTGTTAGATGAGTTTGATTGCATAATTACTCCGCCATTTTTTTAGGTAATATAATCGAAAAGCAAGAAGTAATTATTATTATTTTATTGTATTTATTTTTTTAAATTACTCGAAATCCCTGATTTTATGCCCTTCTTGAACGGATAATGTATTCTTCTCACTCGAAGATTCACTCTCAGTATGGCACATTTATATATTAAAAAGGAAGTATGAAAACTTAACAGAAAATTAACACAAGATTTATAACAGGTTCACACTAAAAGGCA
Source organism: Bacteroidota bacterium (assembly GCA_041666585.1). Classification (GTDB taxonomy): domain Bacteria; phylum Bacteroidota; class Ignavibacteria; order Kapaibacteriales; family UBA2268; genus JBAYGQ01. The sequence continues at coordinate 4,289 of JBAYGQ010000110.1, read as the reverse complement.
AAATTTGTATTAAGAATTTTGTCCTACTTTAGAAATTGTAGTTTTATCAGAAAAAATATTCTTCATATCGAGTTCAAATGTCGGATTGAATCTGCAAAAGGGACTTGTCTATTCACAACATCCATATTACAAGCAATAATTATTTATTTTTCAATTAATCAAAAGGAGTTTATATGCGTTTAATTAAACTTATTTCCATATTATTATTAATATCTTTGACTTTTGCATTTAAATTAAATGCACAGGAGAACGAAGGAAATAAAGAAATCGAGGAAGTAAAAAGCCACGTGGAATCAATGGACGAAAACCTGACTGCTCTGCTCGGAGACGTAGCAGGTTTGAAGAAAATTAAAATTTCAGGGTATTTGCAAATTAATTTTGAGAAAAGCGAAGCCTCAAAAGGATTTTTCATGAATCCTTACGATTCAACAGATTTTGTTCAGGCAAGGTTCAGAGTTCGCAGAAGCAGAATAAAAGTAGCCTACGATGCCGGAATTACTCAGTTTGTAGTACAGGGCGATTTCTCCAATGCGGGATTTGAACTTAAGGATGCGTATCTTTCACTAACTTGTCCTTGGACAAAGGCTTGGGATTTTCAGGCAGGTGTTTTTAACAGACCGAATTACGAAGTCGAGTATTCATCAAGTCAGCGTGAATCAATGGAGCGTTCTTTGGTAGTCCGAACCTTGTATCCGGGTGAGAGAGACCTCGGAATTATGGCTACAATTCATCCGAATGACTGGTTCAAACTTCAGTTGGCAGGATTCAACAATACATTTCAGGGAACATACAAACAAAACGGACCAAACTTTAATAATGAACCTTTATATTTTATGGCTCGTTTAACAAAAGAATTTGCATTTCAGGATTTAGGGCTTGGACTTGACCTCGGTGCACATCTAAGATACGGTAATGTTGTTTCGAATACTAATAAACTTCTTGAAAGTGACGTTGCTACAAAAGCCGCCGCAGATACAGTCTCACTCAAGAAAGGGGACAAAGTCGGCAGAACATGGTTTGGATTCGAAGCACAGTTGTTTTATGACTTATTCGGCGGTATGAAATTAATGGGCGAATACATTATGGGTAATGATGTAAATCAACTTGGAACTGCCGGTTCTAAAACAAATGGTCCGGCTATACGTAAAAGAAGTTTTAACGGATTTTATGTTATGCTGGTTAAAAACATTACAGAAGAATTTCAGTTTGCCGTAAAATACGATTCTTACAATCCAAATACAAAAATAGATGCAAGCAAAATTGACAATGTTAATGAGCTGACAGTAAATACTCTCGGTCTTGGTCTGCATAATTATACTTTTGAAAATATCAGAATATCTTTATGGTACGATATGATAACAACAAAGACAAAAACCGGTTTAATCGAAAAAGATCCGATAGATAACCTTTTGACAGTAAGATTTCAGTATAAGTTTTAATTAATTAAAAATGACTAAGTACTAATTACTAATTTTAGAAAAGGAAGTTAAAAATGTTTAGAAAAATAATTGTTTTAGGTTTGGTATCTGTCTTTACCTTAGCTTCAATAAGCTCATTAATGGGAGCAGAAAAGATTACGGTTAAAGGCTCCGATACAATGGTTATCTTAGCTCAGAGATGGGCAGAAAGATATATGTCGAAAAACGGAAATATTTCAATTCAGGTAACAGGCGGCGGCTCAGGTACGGGTATTACAGCATTAATAAACGGTACTACAGATATTTGCAATGCTTCACGTCCTATGAAACAATCTGAAATCAAGAAACTTAAAGAAAGATTCGGTACTCTGGGTGTAGAAATTCCCTGTGCCAAAGACGGATTGACTGTTTATCTGAATCAAAGTAACTCTGTGAATAATCTTTCCATGCAACAGTTGAAAGATATTTACACAGGTAAAATCACAAACTGGAATCAGGTCGGTGGGAAAAATGCGAAAATTATGCTGTACTCCCGCGAGAACAATTCGGGTACTTATGTTTATTTCAAGGACAATGTACTTAAGGGTGCCGATTATTCTCCTTCCTGCCAGAATTTACCCGGTACTGCGGCGGTTGTTAATGCCGTTGCCAAGGATGTAAACGGAATCGGGTACGGTGGTGCCGCTTATGCTAAAGGGATTAAACATAGTAAAGTAAACGGTATCGAGCCGACTAAAGAAAATATTAAAAACGGTTCTTATCCTATTTCCCGTTATCTTTATATGTATCTTAGGAATAAACCCACGGGTGCTATGAAAAAATACATTGACTGGATTTTGGGTTCCGAAGGACAGGCAATTGTAAATGAAATCGGATATTTTCCGGTGAAATAACCACCAATTTTTTGAGAAATTAAATTTTCGGGTATATGAACGAAGATATTACTAAAAGTAACAAATCTGCAGAAGATAAGGATATTAAATTCACTACAAACAGTGAGTTTTTTGCAGATACTGAAGATAATCAAGGTAAAAGGCCTGAAAAAGAAAAGCCCATCAATCCATATTTAATTCACAGTCCTTTAAAATACGGAAAAAAGTTTTATATCAGTGAATTTCTTGCAGAACGATTTATCCAAATTGTCGCATTCACATCAATAGCTTTTATTCTGGCAATTTTTTACTATGTCTTTCAGGAAGCAAGCTATGCATTCCGGGGCGAAAAGCCAAAAGTTGTACAAAACTCAGTTCAAAAGAAAGCAGAAACTTTGGTGCAGGAATCTTATGGTTCGGACAATGTTCCGGACAAACAAGAAAAACCTGAATTGTTACAACAGGAAGTTTACGGTGCCGAACCTTCCAATCCGGCAACAAGTGATACAAATACAGTCGCATCAAGTTCATTGGAAAAAGGTAGAGATAAGTCAACCGAATTGCAGACAACCGGACAGGAAAAATCAGCTACAATTGCTGAGTTGCTCTTTGCAAACGATACTATTCAAGGCAAAGCTTCATACATTTGGCAACCGATAGGGGAGCGACCGAAATACAGCTTTATTCCTTTGTTTTTCGGAGCATTTAAGGTAACTGTAATCGGCTTGCTTATAGCCGCACCTATTGCAATACTTGCGGCAATATTCACAACTGCATTTGCTCCGCGTTGGTTGCGTGAAATAATGAAGCCCTCAATTGAAATACTTGCAGGCTTCCCTTCAGTCGTAATCGGATTTTTCTGTCTAATTACATTGGCTACAATAGTACAGCAATTATTCGGAACTACTTTCAGACTTAATTCATTCGTAGGCGGATTAGGTATGGCTATTGCCGTAATACCGATAATATATACGGTAACGGAAGACGCACTTGCTTCTGTCCCGAAATATATGAAAGAGGCAAGTTTGGCACTGGGAGGCTCGAAATGGCAGACAGCATATCGGGTAGTGCTTCCCGCGGCAACTCCGGGAGTATTTGCGGCAATTATTTTAGGCTTCGGTCGGGCATTCGGCGAAACAATGATTGTTTTAATGGCTACCGGTAATGCCGCTTTGGTTTCCGGAGATATTTTTGAATCCGTACGTACTATGGCGGCGACAATCGGTGCTGAAATGGCTGAAGTGGAGTTCCACAGTGTACATTACGGAGTTTTGTTTTTAATCGGTGCATTGTTGTTTGTCGTTACTTTTTCGCTAAATGCAATTGCCGAGTTCTGGGTTCGCAAGAGATTATTAAAACGCTTTCAAGGGAAATAATTTATGACTTTAAAAAACTCAAAAGCAGAAAAAATAATTGCCGTTGCAGTGTTTGTCATCGGTGCTATTCTTCTGATTACTATAATCCTTTTATTAAAATGGTATATAGGTCTATCCGCTATTGTTATTATATCCGTAGCCGGAGTTTTTATATGGAATAAATTACAAATCTCAACAAAAAGGTATTTAAGCGAAAACATTTTTACACTTTTAACCTGTATAGCGGCTGTTTCAATAATTATCTTCGTTCTTTATCTGCTCATGCATATTTTCATGTTAGGCAAAGGAAATCTTTCAATTACTTTCTTATTTTCTAATCCGACGGAAGGCTTAACTGAAGGCGGAATATTCCCTGCAATAGTCGGTACCGCCCTGCTTGTGATTATAATGTCAATAGTCGGTGTGCCGGTAGGTACAATAACCGCAATTTATCTGACCGAATATGCAAAGGAATCCTCAAAAATAGCAAGATTCATCAGGTTTGCCGTAAATACTTTGGCAGGTGTGCCTGCAATTGTTTTCGGTTTATTCGGTCTGGGATTTTTTATCGGGGTTTTAGGCAAAAATATGGACCTAATTGAAAATAATTCTAAAATGACTAAGATGGAAAAACTGTTCCAAAG
>JBAYGQ010000109.1:0-7311 GCA_041666585.1 Bacteroidota bacterium | reverse complement strand
GGGTTTCAATTCGAAATAATCCCTGCAAATATTGAAGAAGAAACTGCTTTTCGGAATGTTGATCCTTCGGAACATGTTTGTGATTTAGCAATGCAAAAAGCTGAATTTATTGCTAAGCATCGGAGCGAACCTGCAATTATACTAGGTTCAGATACTATTGTACTTTTGAAGGGAGAAATATTAAATAAACCTGTAGATAAGAAAGATGCTGTTAGGATGCTTAAAAAACTGAGCGGAAAAACTCATGTAGTTTATACAGGTATTGCTTTGGTAGAAGTGCCGGGAAACCGCAGTGTAAGCACCTGTCAAAGAACAAATGTAAAATTCAGAAAGCTATCCGAAGAAGAAATTATTGCTTATGTTGCAACCGGTTCACCGATGGATAAAGCGGGTGCTTACGGTATTCAGGATGATTTCGGTGCAATTTTTATTGAAAATATTGAAGGTTGCTATTATAATATTGTCGGACTTCCGCTTGAACTTTTATATACAACATTGAAAAAATTTATCAGGAACTGATAATTGGTTAATTACTTAATTATAATTGTTGTTTCTTACCTTCTCGGCTCGATACCGTCGGCATATCTTGTTGTCCGATTGGTTTCGGGTAAGGACCTTCGTACTCAGGGTAGCGGAAATATCGGTGCAATGAACAGTTATGAAGTTACTCACAAAAAATGGATAGGTACAGTAGTATTTTTCTGTGATGCATTTAAAGGTATATTAGCTGTTTTATTTGTGAAAATTGTTTTCTATGGAGATTTTCCTGCAATGGCTTTAGCGGGGCTCTGTGTTCTTGCGGGACATAATTTCAGTATATTTCTTAAATTTTCAGGAGGCAGAGGTCTTTCGACAGCAGTTGGAGTTTTTGTTCTGCTGAATCCTCTGGTAATAGTTATATGGAGCATTTTCTGGATAATCACATATTATTTAATTTATAAAAATGTTCATGTTGCAAATGCCTGTGCTACACTTATTCTGCCTCTCACAACATTTTTTATACCATTATCTTTAATTAATAGTACGAGCCTTCTCGCAGTTGGAACATCTAATGAGTTTTTATTATCTGTTTTTCTGATGAGTGCATTGATTCTTATTAGACATATTAAACCAATTAGAGAATTAAAAAAATTAAAAGATTGAATGGAAGAAGTACAGAAGTACTTCGGGAACGAGTGCAATTGTTACTAACAGACCTGTTAACGCTCCCCAAAAATGTGCCTCATGGTTAATTAAATCGGATGATTTTTTTGAAGCGTAAAAACAAAATGCAAGATATAGTAAAGCGAACAAAGGTGCAGGAATGCCGATAGGAATAAAAAACATTCCGATTTTACTTGTGGGAGAAAAAAGAATATAACTGAATAAAATACCGGAAATAGCTCCTGAAGCTCCTACCGCATAATATTTTTGATTGTCTTTTTGCTTGAAAACAGTAGATACATCACTAAAAATCAGACTTGCAAAATATATAAGAGCAAATCGCCAGGTGCCTATAAATTTTTCCAATTCAAATGCAAAGAAGTAGAAAGTTAGCATGTTAAACATTAAGTGCATTACGTCTGCATGGATGAAACCGCTTGTGAGAAACTGGTAGTACTTGTTGTCGTGAACTATGCTCCAAGGGTGCAATGCAAGTTTATCGAAAAGCTCTTTTTTACCATAAATTGTATAGAGACTGATTCCGATTGTAAGCAGAAAAATAACGATTGATAAAGGCGATTCTTCTAAAGAGATTCTATTCATTGAAAATTTTTATTTAATTTGAATTGCATAATTATCGGAAAGTTCAGATAATTAATAATTTGCACATAAGACGAAGAGGATTTATTTTTGTTGATTTTATAAAAACAGAGACGGTGAAATGACAGATAAAATGATAGGAAGAAACCGGACGGCAGAGATTTTCGGTACGAAATTCGAGATAGTGGACGACGGTTTGTTAACAGGTGAATACAATATGGAATTCGACTTCCGCCGAACAATGGCTGTTGCAGAAGGGAAAGAAATTCCGATGTTCAGATTTTACGGTTGGAAGCCATGGGCGGTTTCGCTGGGTGCAAATCAGAATGAGGATAGTATTGATAAAAATAAATGTTTGGAGCATGGTGTTGATATTGTAAGAAGACCTACCGGCGGAAGGGCTGTACTTCATGCAGATGAGCTTACATATTCGGTTGTAATGCCTGTTTCCGAAAATTCAAATGTTCACAAAATTTACAAACAGATACATTCAATTTTGTTGGAAGGTTTAAAACTTTCAGGTGCAAGTGAGTTGGAGTTCGTACAATCACAGAAGGATTTCAGTGAATTTTATAAAAATTCTCCGATGTCGGTTTCGTGTTTCGCAAGTTCCGCAAGATATGAAATATCATGGCAAGGCAAGAAAATTGTCGGAAGTGCGCAGCGATTATTCGGCAGAACATTACTTCAGCACGGTTCGATTTTACTTGGGACTGGACATGAGTTGTTAGGGGAACTGACTGCAGGCAAGAGTGATGATGAAAAGCGGATACTTTTAAATTATATCAGAAAACACAGTGTCTCTCTTGAGGAGATTTGCAACAGGAAAATCGGATTTGAAGAGTGTAAAAAAAATATGTTAAAAGCAGTCGGAATATATTTTGAAATCCAAAAGAAAAGTCAGGAAATAAAAACAGAAAAATAAATTGTAAAATTTTGTAACCGAATCAACTACAAATGTGATGTAAAATTTACTACAAAAATTTCGTTCAAATTCTTATACAATTGTTAATATTAATAAGTTAAGTTGCAATTCCCAATCGTGTTGAATGAATTGAAAATGAAAATATGTTGAGAAAAATCATAAAAAGTTGAAAAATATAGACAGTTTAATCATAAGTATGTTTTGTTAAAAATAAATAAATTTGTATTTTTGTTAAATTTAAAAGCAAATCCATAGCTACAACAATAATAATATAAAAGGAGAAATGATATGTCAAAAGGCGGTGGAGCAGGTAAAGTATATTTCGTATTGTATCTTGCAGTCGTACTTGAGTTGTTAATTATCATTGTGGAGCGAGACGAAGCTGAAGAAGGCTTACTGAAGAAGCAAAGGGAAACAATGAAGATTGTGGAGAGCATTCTGTCGCAGTTGCAGGCAGGTGCCGGAACTGAAGGTATTAATACCCGTCCTCAGGATGAAATTACAATTCCTCCGGCAGGTGCAAACTTAAAAGAAGTTATGGGTGCCGATATTAAATCCTTCAGAAAATACATTGTTGAAGTCGGTGTTACCGACATCATCAATGAAATAAAACGGAAGGAAGGTGAATCAGACAACGAGTACTATAATAATCGTCTGAAAAAATTAGTAAAATTAGCTAGTGTTGAAGAAATAGAATATCAGATTTTCTTTAGTTCCAGCCAGGACCCGAATAATGCACCGCTTTTTCCCGATGAGGATGAAATCCGAACCAAAGGTTATGAATTCGGAAAATTTAAAGAAGCTCAAACTATTCCAACTCCGGACGGTACCGGAACCTGGGAATTTCTTGCTTTGCGTAAATTAGTTCTTGATGAAGACGCTACATATAATCAGATTGACCTGAAAACAATTTCTCCTGAAAAAATTATCCCGATTTATCCATTAAATAAGAGATTTGGAATCGGGCAGGCTTATGCTCCTCCGGGAATAAAAAATCCTGAGGATAGTGTGTTCTATTATTCACATGAAAAAACATTGCTTCATGCAACCAAATCAGGTTCAGGCGGATTGAAGAAACGTGCATTTGAAGTAAATTTCCAGCCTCCCAGCCGTGCAGGTTGGTATAAACTTCGTTTCCATTCACGTACTAACAGAATTCTCGGAGTATCTGCCGAAAAAACTATGGAAACACTAAGCGACGAAACAACTGTAAATATCGGTACAGTGCAGTTAACAGTCCGGGATTTGCAGAAAGTTAAAAAAGAATTAATGGGTAAATTAGATAAATATGATTTGCCAAAAATTGAAGATCTTGCCAGAACAGGTGATGTTGATAAATTTGATGAGAAATTAAAACAATCAATTGAAATCGCACGCAAGGGCGAAGATGCTACGGAAATGGTCGGAAAAGTCGAGCTTTTCGGTTATATAGCAAAATTATTGACACCCGGTCAGTCTGTGAACTTCTCTCAGAACAAAGGAAGCATAGAATTTAACGTACGCGTTGTTACACCGCATCCGCAAATAGCCGAATTGGTAGTAAATGCTCCTTCGTATGTTCCGTCATTTGATAAAATTCCCGCTGTTTTTGATTTTTCTATAAGCCCGTATCAGGGTGAAGGTGTAAATCAGGTGGAAGGTAAAGTTATTGACGTAAACGGAAACACTGTAGCCAAAATAGATTGCAGACCTGTTGATAAAGTGTCCAGTTCAGCACCCCAACCTCAACGCGGCGGTAGGAGGGATTATTATGGTCATGTTGATCAAACTTTACCTCCGGGTAAATACAAGGTTGATATTTCACATAGAACTTCCGGAAAAACTACAACTCAACAACTTGATTTGGAGATTTTCCCGACAGGTTTGACCGAGGAGAGCGAAAGCAACCTGAAGACTTATCTGAATATCCAAGCCAGATACGGCTCTGCAATATTTATAAATAATGCAGTTCCATCATCAGGAGGTAAGATAAAATCTAATCAGTTCAGGACTTATTTATCTACTGATGTTGACCAGCAAAGAGCTGCTGTTGAAAATTATCAGGTTACCAGAGACCAAGCTGTTAAACTTACTCCCAACGCTAATACTTTGAAATGCAGAATCACATGGATTCAGCCCATTACCGGAAATGAAGTTGATTTATTCCCGGAACAAAGTTACACTATCAAACAGAGGAATCCCAGAGTCAGCCAGGAAAACAAGAATATTTCTGTTACCGGACAGGAAAAGAAGCTGTCTATCAGAATTTCAGGTATCATAATTACAGGTAGCTCAATGGGTGACGATGCTATGACAAATAGCCAGGTAGAAGTCAGACTTGGAACTTCCGATGTAAAAGTTGCTGATTATCAACTTGCAGGAGACCCGAGAATCGAAAAAACAGAAGGAGATAAATATACAATTTATCTTGATATTACCGGGAAGTTGCCAAGAGGCGAAACTTCTGCACGCGGTACGATTTCTGTTCAGGTAATAGCAAAAGCGAAAAATACATTAAACGGTAAAGATTCTGACGATGAGAGGAAAGTAGTTTCTGCAAACATTAACTACGAGCCTGAGCGACAGTCGCGTGTACCTCAGGGTGGCGGAAGAAAACCGAGATAAAATAATTAATTAATTGTAAAATAATTATAATAATTTAGATTATATGCAAGGGCAAAAGAACATGAAAAAAATCATATTGAGATTTTGGGCTTTATTTCCGGTGCTGATTCTGATGCTTGTCAGTCAGGCACTCAGTCAGGATATGGCTGTAAAAAATGAGCTCGAAAGCGTTCTACGTCAGTTTAAAAATTACAGGTTTGGAACAATTTCTGTCTGGGAGTTAATAACTACCGGCGAAATCAACAAGGTTTTCAAGCAGAAAGAACAAAGAGCGAGTGGCGGTAAGATTGACCCGACCTGTATTAAAACCTCAGACCCTAAAATTCTGAAACTCGCTGAAGACGAAGTAATAAACGGTAACGGTATGGATGAAATATTCACCGCTATCGGTAATGCGGGTATCAGACCGCCTGCAATGGATGAACTGCAGTGCATTTACGATTTTTACAAACAGAAACACAGTGGCGGCGGTGAACAGAATATTGAGAAAGCTTATCTGATTACTACCCGTCCTGAAAAGGGCAAAATGCCTGATACAATTATTGCCTTGATAATTTCTTATAGTTCTAAAACATTAGAAAAAAATCTGCGCTCGGTTACACCTCAGAATATTTATACACTTCACGAGATGAAAGCGTTCAAGTTAGATACCGGTTTTTCGGCAAATAATTTGTATGACCTAATGAACAATTCATTTGCACAGGCGGCTGTAGAAAACAAAACTCTTGAAGCACAGGGTCTCGGAACTAGAATTCGTTATGCTCCAAAAGTGTTCGGGGTATCGAAATCATTAGCCAGTAACGAGGCGAATGTATCACCTGAGGATGTTCAGCAGTTTCTGCGTGTATCCGAAGGACAACCCGGTGAATATGTTATGAAAGAGAATGAGTTGATATTAAGTCCTGATCTTATCAGTTGGCGGAAATATCCGACTCCCGGTTATTATGATAATAGCGGCGCTTTTATTTATGATTCTCTAAACGGAAGTAATTCAACATTGCCAAGCTATGGTTTGGAACTCCGTTACGGAATTGATGAAATTAACTATCCTTCTTTCTGGAGCGAAAGAATGACAGTCAGCGCTCTATGGCAGAATGTCAGATTAGGCGTGATTTTACCTACAAGCGGCTGGTCTAGTATGGGTAAGGATGTGTTCGACCAAAACAGAAAGCTGACACACGGCGGAATCGGTATAGCGGGAATGTTTGATTTTCCTATAAAAGTCATTCCGCAGAGCGGTGTCTTTCGTTTTAGTTTTGCTTATGTTTTCGGAAATGCTGTAGAGAGCAGCTACAAGAACAGAAATCTTACAGCCGAAAATTATTTTTACAACGAGTCTGATTTATATAATGATTATATGATTCGCGGTAACGGACAACTACACTATACTTTTGCTGTAAAAATAGATGATGATTATTTGTTCAGGTTCGGAATCGGTGCTACAGTTTATAATGCAGAGCGCTGGTACAACAAACTTGTTACCGGTGAAGGAGAGCGCGACAAACTGTCATTTGTGAAGTTATCGGATGAAACTGTTATGGGTATATCCGGAAGAATAGAGTTTATGGCAAAGAATATCGTTACTCCTTTCGGAGCGGGGATTCAGTACTTTGACGAATCCTTAAGCGGTAATATCTGGCTTCAGATACCTGTAATCCAGAATACTCTTGCAATAAGATTAGAAGCTAAAGGGTATTTTACTGCATTCAGAAATTACCAGCATCCATGGGAAAATGATAATGTTTTTATCCCTATGGCACGTTTCATTTTGACATTTTAATTGAAAATTTAGTTAAATAATATATAAAGCAGAACCTATGAAAAGATTTGCAATTGCGTTGTTGACAGTGTTGATACTTCTTGGAGTTAATAAAGCTTATTCACAGGATATAGAATCCTTAGTAGGTAAGATGACAAAAATTGACCCTGAAATAATGAAGTATTTCCCGCGTTGGAAAATTTGTGAGACCGACCTGCAAATTCAAATCTACAGGACTTTTGTCCTGCTTGGATTTGATAAGGACAAACTTAATATGCAG
>JBAYGQ010000108.1:0-7328 GCA_041666585.1 Bacteroidota bacterium | reverse complement strand
CGGAGCTTTTGTTTGCGGTGAGGAAACCGCACTAATGGCTTCAATTGAAGGTAAAAGAGGTGTTCCTAAAATTCGTCCTCCTTTTCCCGCACAAAAAGGCTTGTGGGGAAAACCTTCCAATATAAATAACGTAGAAACATTTGCCAGTGTCCCCTGGATTATCAATAACGGATATGAAACTTATGCGGCTCTCGGTACAGAAAAAAGCAAAGGGACAAAAGTATTTGCTTTAGCAGGAAAAATCGTAAAAAGCGGACTTGCAGAAGTACCGATGGGTATAACTATAAATGAAATAGTCTATGAAATAGGCGGCGGGATAAAAGACGGACATCAGTTCAAAGCTGTTCAGATGGGCGGTCCCTCAGGAGGCTGTATCCCCGCAAGTATGGGCGACCTAAAGATTGATTATGATGAAATTAATAAAACCGGTGCTATTATGGGCTCCGGCGGTATGATTGTGCTCGATGAAACTACATGTATGGTTGACCTAGCCAAGTACTTCCTGAACTTCACTCAAAACGAATCCTGCGGTAAATGTACTTTCTGCAGAATCGGAACTAAAAGAATGCTCGAAATTCTAGAGAGAATAACCTTGGGTGAAGCTAAAGAAAACGACCTGGAATTACTTGAAGACTTAGCACATAAAATCAGAGCCGGAAGTCTTTGCGGATTGGGGCAGACTGCTCCGAATCCGGTTCTTACTACCATTAATTATTTCAGGGAAGAGTACGAAGCACATATTAAACTGAAAAAATGTCCTGCGCATAATTGTCAGGCTTTACTTACTTTTACTATTATCCCCGATAAATGTACGGGTTGTACAATTTGTGTAAAGAAATGCGATGTAAAGGCTATTACCGGAGAGCTGAAAAAACCTCATGTGATAGACCAGGACTTATGTGTAATGTGCGGAAAATGCTACGACGTGTGTAATTTCGATGCAATTGAAAAAAATTAATCAACCTGAGGAAATCACTAAATGGAAAATATAACTCTCACGATAAACGGACAAACGGTTATAACTACCAAAGGAAAAACCATTCTTGAAGTAGTCCACGAAAATAAATTAGACCATATACCTACACTTTGCAACGATAAACGGATTGAACCTTACGGCTCCTGTTATCTTTGTGTAGTAGAAATTGAAGGTATGAACAAGCTTGTTCCTTCCTGTGCCACTCCGGTGAATGAAGGGATGAAAATACATACAAACAATGAAAGAATCAGAGAATCGAGAAAATCGGTAATTGAGCTATTAATGTCAAATCACTATGCTGACTGCATAGGTCCCTGTATAAACAATTGTCCGGCAGAAGTGGATGCACAGGGTTATCTGGCACTTATTTCTATGGGCAGACCTGACGAAGCGCTACAGTTGATTAAACAGACAAATCCTCTTCCATTATCAATAGGACGCGTATGTGTACGTAACTGCGAAGACGCCTGCAGAAGATGTTATGTGGAAGACCCCGTTGCAATTAATTATCTGAAAAGATACGTATCCGATAAAGATAATAATCAATGGATACCTGCCAAAAAGCCGGATCAGGGTAAAAAGGTGGCAATAGTCGGCGGCGGACCTGCAGGTTTGACTTGTTCATACTTCCTGAATTTAGAAGGTTATTCAACTACGATATTCGAAAAATTACCTGAATTAGGCGGTATGCTCAAATACGGTATTCCGGAATACAGACTGCCGAAAGATATACTCGACTCAGAAATAAAATGGATTACAGACCAGGGGGCTACTGTTAAAACCAATGTAGCTATGGGTAAAGATTTTAGTATTGAATCACTTAAAAAAGACGGCTTTGATGCGGTCTTTCTTAGTGTAGGAGCCCATAAAGCAACCGCTATGGGACTTGAAGGTGAAAAAAATATTGACGGAGTTTTTAAAGGGATTGACTTCCTCAGAGAACTTGAAATAAATGGAGCTACCGGTATTAAGGGAACAGTTGTGGTTGTCGGCGGAGGAAATACCGCTATTGATGCCGCAAGAACTGCCTTGAGATGCGGTGCCGACAAAGTGAAGATTGTTTACAGACGTTCTCTTAAAGAAATGCCCGCTCATCCCGCAGAAATAGAAGCCGCGGAAGAAGAAGGAGTCGAGATCAACTTCCTTACAAATCCAAAAGCAATTATTGCTGAAAATGGTAAGCTAAAAGGGATTGAATGTATCAGAATGAAATTAGAATCGGCAGGTCCCGGACAGAGACCGAAGCCTGTAATTATACCCGATTCCGAGTTTAATATGGATTGCGATTATTTAGTCAGTGCTATCGGTCAGCAGGTTGATTTAAGTTTCATAGAAAAAGATAAAGAATTGAAACTGGAAAAATGGGGAACAATCACTGTCAATAATGACACTTTTGAAACTTCTTTGTCAGGTGTTTTTGCCGGCGGTGATGACGTCAACGGTCCGCTTACGGCTGTCAGTGCTATCGGACACGGAAGAAAAGCCGCAAATGCCATAGTAGATTTTCTGCAAAACGGAAAAGTTACCAAAAAAGGTAAAAAGTTTTATAGTTTCAAACATAGATTCGGTGAGCTACCCGATAGCGAATTTGCTCAGTACGAAAAAGTAAACAGAGAAAAAATGCCTGAAATTCCACTCGCAGAAAGACATCTAAATTTCAAGGAAGTAGAACTCGGTCTTACTACCGAACAGGTTATGACTGAAGCTTTCAGATGTTTGGAATGCGGCTGTTCAGAATATTATGACTGTGAGTTCAGGAAATATGCAGATGAATATGAAATTGATTTGACTGATTATCTGGGTGAAGTTAGAAAATTCAAAATTGACCGAAGGCATCCTTTTATAGCTTTCGATCCGAACAAGTGCATCAACTGCGGAAAATGCGTAAGAACCTGCACTGAAATTCTGGTTGTCTCGGCTCTCGGATTTGTTAACCGCGGATTCAAATCAGTTGTGAAAACAGCAATGGAAAAACCTTTGCAGGAAACTAACTGCATTAATTGCGGTAACTGTATTGATGTCTGCCCGACGGGAGCTATTTTCGAAAAACTTCCCCATAGAGTACTCGGTACACTGCCTAAAAATAACAAACAAACAGTATGTAATTTCTGTTCTTTAGGATGCAATGTGAACTTTAAAGTTATTAATGATGAAGTTTTCTTTGTTTCAAATTCTACTGAAGAAATTATTGATACAATCAACGACGGATACTTGTGTGCTAAAGGCAGGTTCGGTTACAGATATTTAACAGGTAATCATAAAATGCCCACTGCATCAATTAAGACCGATGGTAAATTCAAAGCTGTCGGTATTGAAGAAGCCGTTGCTCATACTTCGACAAAATTAAATGAAATTATTAAAAAATACGGTGCCGATTCTGTAGCGGTTTTCGCATCTCCCAAGCTTACGAATGAAGATTTGTATTTAACTCAGAAATTGGCTCGTGCAGGTATTAAAACAAATAATATATCAAGTTTAACGGGTTTGCTTTTCAATAAAGAAGAAGAGAATCTCGATGAGTTGTTCGGTGCAACCGTTTCTACAACTACTGTTGACAGTATCAAAAATACTGACCTTATCGTTCTTATGAATGCCGATCTTGAAGAAGAAAATCTGATTATGGAATTGAAAATAAAAGCCGCCAAAAGGAAAGGTGTAAAACTAATTACTATCAATTCTGTAGAAACGAATCTTACAAAGTTTTCAGACTTATGGGTTGATACGAGAAAAGGAACAAATACTGTTCTTATAAATGGAGTTATCAACGAAATTATCGCAAAGAGCGACAGCAAAAATGTAGAGCTGAAGAAAATGGTTTCTGAATTCAATGCTGATTCGGTCTGCGATTTTACAGGTATCAGCAAAGATAAATACCTTGAACTTGTGAAAATGCTTGACGACAGCAAACAAAATATTGTTTTTATCTATAATCTTGATTCACTCAAAGAAAAATCAAGAAATGATATAAAAGCAATTTCCAACTTTTTGTCTGCAACAGACAGAATAACTAAAGAAAAGAACGGATTGATTATAATCAGGGAGTATTCTAATTCTATCGGTTTGCAGGATATGGGAGTAACTCCTAATTATCTTCCGGGATATGTAAAATTCAACGAAAAAGAAGCTATAAACAGTATCGGCAAACAATGGAATACAAACTTGAATGATATTTTCAAACCTTCGGATATTTTGAAAAAGCTTCTTGACAGGGATATCAAAGCTGTTTTGATTTTCGGTGAGGACCCTGTATCTGTAGCCGATAATATCAAATATTTTAACAGTGTCGAGTTTATGCTGGTATGCGATTCCCATACAACTGAAACAGCAAAGATGGCTGATGTTATCATTCCGGCTTCAAGTTATATTGAACAAAACGGAACTTATACAACCTGCGATACTAAAATTCAAATTGCGGAGCCGGTTATAAAAAATAAATATAATTTGGAAAATTGGGAAATAATCTCAAAATTAGCAGAAAAATTTGGTATTAAATCCAAATACAATTCAGCTAAAGATGTTTTTGAAGAAATCAAAAAAGTAAATAGAATTTATAATAGTTGTCAAATTGATGACTACTGGAACGAAAAACCGTTTAACAGAGATTTCTTTAAAACACAGAAGAAAATAAGTTATTTTAATTATAGAATTGACCTGACAACTTTTAATCCGATTAAAAACAGCATTCATTATTCAGATAATTATTTTGAAGATAATATAAATCGAAAACTGAAAGTAATTACTAAGATTAATGGTTGAATCTAAAAAGTACAAAACTGCTTTTGAGTTATTTGGAAGTTTTATCGTATTCGATAATAACAATCAAATTTCTTTCGCAGGCGGTTCGATTTCAAAATTATTATCATTCTCCGGAATTGAAATCAAGGATATAGTTTCCGGAGGTTTCATCGGAGAAGATGGTCGACAGTTGCTTGCAACTATAAATAAAGTACGTAAAAACCAAAGAACATCCTCATTCTCATTCAAAAAGGCTCCTCAATCATTTTACATTTTCCCGGCACATAAAACAGATAATCAAAGCATTGTCCTTTCTCAGAAAGATGATATTGATCACTTCAATAAAATAGAAAGAGACTTAAAAGAAAGAGTAAAAGAATTAGAATGTTTATATAGCATCAGCCAAGAAACCGAAATTACTAACAGTATTGTCGAATCTTTCCAGAAATGCACCGAATATATCAAACAAGGTTTTCAGTATCCCGAGCACACTACTGTAGTAATTGAATATAACGGTAAAAAGAATATAAGCGCCGGGGGTTCAGAAACTAAAATAAAAAATTTATTAAGCGATGAAAATATTTTAAAAAATGACAAAAGAAGAGGTGAAATAAGAGTAATTTACCACAAAAAGCTCCCGTTTTTGAAGGAAGAAATTAAACTTTTACGCGAAGTCTCCCGTAAATTTACAAAAGCAATTGAAAGAGAAGAAAAAACGAACCTTCTCGAAAAACAAAAAAAAATACTCCTCTCTAAAAATACAAAATTATTAGAACTAACTGAAGAATGCCGACGGAGCAAAGAACAACTGCAAATCTTTTTTAAAGCTTTTACTGATAAAATTATCGTTATTGATTCCAATTTTAATATAATTCTTTCAAACAGTGACGAAATTGGAAATACCGGAAAATGCTATAATAAATTGTTCAATAACACTCAACCATGTAGCGATTGTCCTGCTCTTCTTACGTTTAAAAATTCAAATACAAATGTAATTGATAAAAAACAGGGAAACAATTATTTCAGAATTCGCGCTTTTCCTATATATAATAATGATGGAAAAGTGGACAGAATTTTGGAAGTATGCAGTAATATTACAAAAGAAAAGAAAATGGAATCCCAGTTATTAGAGTCTCATAAACTGGCATCTTTAGGTAAGCTTGTGGCAGGTGTTGCTCATGAGATAAACAATCCGAACACGTTTATATTGGGAAATACTAAAATAATTCAGGAAGCATTTATTGATATTCTGCCAATTATTGAAAAAGAGCATCATATCAATCCCGATTTGAAAATAGCAAGGCTTGACTATGATTTATTTAAAGAAAACGTAATTACTCTAATTGATGATCTTTACAATGGTGCAGTAAAAATTAAAAAAATTGTCGAAGAACTGAGAAATTATGCAAAAAAAGACGACGATAATTTTACAGACTCGGTAAATATGAATGATGTTGTTGAAAATACAGTTCGTCTCATCAAAAAACAAATTAAAGATAATGTAAGTATTGTTCTGGAATTAAATCAAAATATACCGGAATTTTCAGGAAATAAATCGAGACTTGAGCAGGTAATGATTAATTTGATTCTCAACGCATGCCATGCAATCGGGAACGTGACGGGAGAAGTTAAAGTAATAACAGATATTGAAACCGAAAGTAACAATATTATTGCAGTAGTTAAAGATACTGGTAAAGGGATGGATGAAGAAACAATAAAAAGCGTTTTCGACCCTTTCTTTACAACAAAGAGAAATGAAGGCGGAATAGGTTTAGGACTTTCTATTTCGTATAGAATAATTAAAGAACATAAGGGTGAAATTGAAATAGATTCGAGAATCGGTAAAGGTACTACCTTTACAATTATCATACCTGTAAATCAGACAGAAAATGACACGAATATTAGTAATTGACGATAATCAGCCAATTCTCAATTATTTAAAAATTTTTTTAATTCAATTGGGAGATAATAAGGTCGAAACCCTCCAGGATAGCTCTAAGGCTTTTGATTTATTGCAAAGGGAAAAATTCGATATTTTATTGTTAGATATGGATATGCCTAACGTTTCAGGTTTAGATATACTAAAATATATCAAGCAGGCAAATTTAGACCTTACCACAATTGTAATTACCGGAGTTGAAGACATTGACCTCGCTATCTCGGCTATGAAGCTCGGTACTAAAGACTATCTTCTAAAGCCTATTGATGAAAATAAACTAAAAGAATCAATAAATAATTCAATAAGCAAAAGCAGTCTTAATGTACCGACTGATTCCGCTTCTCCTTTTCTTTTAGACAGCCTCAAATACAAAGATGCATTCTGTAAAATTATAACTCAGGATGTGAAGATGTTCAAAATATTTCACTTCGTTGAGAAATTTGCTTATACAGACAACAGCGTCCTTATCTGGGGCGAAAGCGGTACAGGTAAAGAATTAATCGCTGAAGCGATTCATAAAATCAGCCATAGAAGAGATAATGAATTTGTTGCTGTAAACGCCGGAGTTTTTGCACAGGAATTATTTGAATCCGAATTCTTCGGACATGAGAAAGGTTCCTTTACAGGAGCAATAAAAGACAAAAAGGGTTTTATTGAAGCGGCAAACAACGGCACACT
>JBAYGQ010000107.1:0-7340 GCA_041666585.1 Bacteroidota bacterium | reverse complement strand
TCTCTTGAAGCACCTCAGCTATTATCACCTACAGATGGTGCAAGAGGAATTCCACTTAACGGGAAACTTATCTGGAAAAAAGTTCAAATTGCAAATGCTTATAAGCTTCAACTCTCTTCTGATGAAAATTTTACGACAAATATTGTAAATTTACCTAACTGGGCTGATACGTCTTCTACATATCCCGCTTTACAGTACGGAAAACGATACTTCTGGCATACGGCAACCATAAAAAGTCCCGATGTAAGTAACTGGTCGCTGACAAACAGTTTTTATACTCTTCTACAAGCACCTATCCTTGTTTATCCCGCGAATAATGCAACAGGTGTTGCTAATTCAGATACTTTAAAATGGAACAAGGTTATAGGTACAGATACTTACTATTTACAGATTTCAACAAGTCCGGTATTCAGTTCTACAGTAGTAAACGATTCAACGGTTTATGATTCTTTATTTGTTTTTTCAAATTTATCGAGCAATACAAAGCATTATTGGCGTACCAAATGTAAGAATTTAGACGGAGATACCAGTGCCTGGTCTGAAACCAGAAATTACACAACTCTCTATGGTCCACCTACCTTGCTTAGTCCTCCGAATAATTCATCTTGCGCCCCTAATAGCGGAACTTTGAGCTGGAGTGCAGTAATCGGAGCAAGTAATTATCAACTTCAGGTGAGCAGAAATCAGACTTTTTCAACAACAATTATTGACCAGCCTATTATAACATCAACTTTTTATACATATACAGGTTTGGGCGGAAATGATACTTTGTTCTGGAAGGTAATAGCTAAAGGTCCCGGAAATACAAGCAATTCTTCATCCGTTTTTAAATTTCGGCTTGTTCCTCCTGTTCCCCAAAGAATTTATCCTGAGAACAATGTTCAATATGTGCCGACAAGTTGCACCATCTCTTGGACGGGATTATCTCAAGCAATTATTTATCATTTAAAAATAGCAGATAATGCCGGTTTTGCTAATCCTGTTATTAACGATTCCTCAATTTCTACCTTGTCTTTAGCAGTGAACAATTTAAAAAGTTCTACAAAATACTACTGGCAAATAAGGTCAGGAAGAAATGGATGTTACGGCGACTGGTCAAGTTCATGGGAGTTCACCACTCAGCTTGGAGTTCCTGTATTAAAGAGTCCTGCAAATAACTCATTGTGGGCTGATATAGCCGGCAAACTCCAGTGGGACTCTGTAAAAATGGCAACTAACTACAAAATTCAGATTTCAGACGATCCGACTTTTAATATAATAAAAGCTACTGCATCTAACCTGACAAAAACAGAATACGATTATTCAAGTTTGGATAACAATACTAAATACTATTGGCAGGTGCAGGGTTCAAATGTTACAGTTACCGGAGACTGGTCAAATATCTGGAGCTTTACAACTAAAATTAAAACACCCGAACTTATCTTCCCTGCCAACAATTCTGAGAATGTACCACGAACGGATACATTAAGATGGAATAAAGTTGATGGGGCTGATTCATACAATCTACAAATATCAAACGATAACAGTTTTGCAAATCTGATAAAGGATACAACAGGCATCCCGGACACACTCTATGTATTATCCGGACTTGGTTTGAACACAGAATATTTTTGGCATGTAAACGCAGTAAAAACAAATACCGGTATAACAGACTGGTCACTTAACAGGAAGTTTAAAACAAGTAATGCCGATGGTGTCAATGAACACGTTTCTGAAACAAAAGAATTAAGCCTTGAAATTTATCCTAATCCTGTAAATGAAATTGCAAATATTGTATTCACATTGAAAAATAGCGGTGAAATATATCTTGAGGTTTACAATCAGCTGGGGGTAAAAGTCAGAAATTTGTATCATGGAAATCTTATTTCTGGTACACATAATGCCGAGTTTAATACATCAAGTTTAGCGAACGGTATTTACTATTGTAAACTTGTTTCCGGGATGAATTCTATTGTCAACAGAATTGTTATTCTTAAATAATTTGATTTGTTAGCATTGATAAAAAATAAAAAAAGCCTGAAGCATTCAACTCAGGCTTTTTTTAAAATTAGGTTAAAATCTGGAAACTTATTTCTGAATAAAGTGTTATTATTTTTACATTTTTAGTTCAAATTACATATATATATTAAATTTCTTTTTGAAATAAAATAATTAATTTGTAGTTATACTTATAGTCTTATTAATTCAATATCTGAGTTTTATAATGATTCAATTACGGAATAAAAAAAATAAAATCTATAAAATACTAATAGTTTTCACCGCTTTAACAATTGTTTTTATTATTAAGATACCTGCAAATGCGGCTTATATTATTAATGTTCCCCAGACAATTACTCAGCCTGACGGAATGAAGATAAAATGCTTAGCAAGCGGAGATGAGTTTTATAATTGGCTACATGACAACTCCGGTTATACTATTATTCAAAATGTTGAAACCGGTTGGTATGTATATGCAGATAAAAATAACGGAGAGATTGTTCCTACAAATTACATTGTAGGTAAAGACAATCCCGAAAAAACAGCTTTAAGCAAATGGAATAAAATCAGTCCCGATAAAATCAGAAAAATAGCCGATTCTCATTGGAGAAATGCACCTATACCATCTACAAAGACAGATAAACTTCAAACGATGACCAGAGGAAATCTTAACAATATTGTTATTTTCATTCGATTCAATGACGACCCTGAGTTTTCCGAAACATTAAATGATTATAATACAAAATTCAATTCGTTTAACGGGAACTCTCTTAAAAGTTATTATTATGAGGCATCTTATGAAGCTCTGACTATAAACACTTTATTCTTCCCTGCTTCATCACAAAATGTAGCGTCTTTTCAAGATTCACATGTAAGAAATTTTTATAAACCATATAATGAACTTGATAATCCTCTCGGGTTCAGAACTTATGCCCAGGTTTACAATAGGGAACAGGATTTATTGTTCGAAGCCTTAATGAACGTTAAATCTCAGATACCCGCAAGTTTAACAATTGATGCCGATAATGACGGTTTTATAGATAATATTTGTTTTGTGATTTACGGCGATACTACACAATGGGGAACTTTGCTCTGGCCCCACAAGGGTTCTCTCGACAAATATAATTTGAGTATTAACGGAAAGAAAGTCTGGAATTACAATCTGCAAGTGCAAAACTGGTTACAAACAAATGTGCTGGCGCATGAAATGTTCCATTCTCTCGGCGCTCCGGATTTATACCATTATAATGACGGACTTGTACCGGTCGGACAATGGGACGTTATGGCATATACAACAAACCCTCCGGAACACATGTGTGCATATATGAAATACCGTTATGGTAGATGGATTGAAACAATACCTGAAATAACCTATCCCGGAACATATACTTTGAAGCCTCTTACTTCTTTCGACAACAATTGTTACAAGATAAAATCACCAAATTCGACAACCGAATATTATATTGTTGAATACAGGAAAAAAATCGGAATTTTCGAGAGCAACATTCCGGGAAGCGGTTTGCTTGTTTACAGAATAAATGCAAATTCAAGCGGTCTCGGAAATGCCCAATACCCTGATGTATTAGATGAAGTTTACCTGTATAGACCCGGTGGAACTTTGACTCAAATAGGAAATTATCACAATGCTTTTTTCAGTTCTACTGCCGGCAGAACAGCAATAAGTGACGTTACAGACCCTGATCCTTTTTTAGCAAACGGTACTCCCGGCGGATTAAATATATCGGAAATCGGAGAAGCGGGAGAAACTATTTCATTCAGATACGGACCCGGTTCATCCGCTCCTGTTCTGATAAGTCCGGCTAACGCTTCAAATTATGTATCTACATTACCATTATTTTTATGGAATTTTTCTGAAGATGCATCGTATTACCAGTTACAGGTATCCTTAGTTGAAAATTTTTCTTCGCAAGTGCTGAATATTATAGGATTAACCGATACAACATACAAACTTCTATCAAGACTTTCGCCAACAACGCGTTATTTCTGGCGAGTGAAAAAAATAACGGTTACCGGTTCAAGCGATTGGTCGGAGACTTGGAGTTTTACTACTTCAATTGCATCTCCGACATTAATTGAACCGATAAATAATTCAGTTAATAATGATATAAAATCTAATTTCAAATGGACTTCTGTCAGCGGTGCAGTTTCATATAATATACAAATTGCAAGAGACACAAATTTTACCGATTTAGTTTTCAATTTTGAAAATATAAAAGATATTTCAATGCAGGTTTGGGGATTATCTAAGAACACCCAATACTACTGGCATATGTCTTCCAACGGAGTAGGAGGAAACAGCAACTGGTGCGACTATTGGAGCTTCTCTACTACCTTAGAACCGCCTTCGCTTTCTTTCCCTTATAAGGAATCCCACGGTATTCAGTTAACCGGTAGCTTAATCTGGCATAAAGTACAGATTGCCGATAGTTATAAAATCCAGATGTCCACTGATGATAAATTTACTTCCCCTTTCTTTAATGTTGAAGATTGCAAAGATACAGTAATTGCATATCCGAATCTTCAGTATTCAAAAAAATACTATTGGCGTGTAGCAACAGCAAAAGGAACAGGTATCAGCAACTGGTCTTCTACTTACAGTTTCTATTCGATTATGGAATATCCGGCTTTAGTCTCCCCTGCCAATAATACCGGAGGTATAACAAACATAGTCGGTTTAAAATGGAAAAAAGTAAAAGGTGCAGACAGCTATCAGATACAAATATCACAGCAATTAGATTATTCGAATCCTTTGGTTGATGATTACGCTTTTAATGACACAACCTTTAATTATTCAAATCTGAATGGCATTACCAAGTATTTTTGGCATGTAAAGGCATTTAGTAAAGAAGGTGATACGAGCGGCTGGTCTGAAAATAGAACATTTACTACCGGCAATGGTCCTGCATCTTTAATAGAACCTCGCAATAACTCATTTTGCGTCTCACCTCAGGGTGCGTTCAGATGGAGCAGTGTATCCGGTGTTTCGTCTTATCGTTTGCAGGTCAGCAAAGATGATAGTTTTACAAATACGATAATTGACCAGCCGAATATGACAGCTACTTTCCATACATTCAACGATTTGAGCGGAAACGATACTCTGTACTGGAGGGTGATTACTAAGATGCAGAATAACGAAAGCTATACTTCCAATGCTTTCAGAATCAGGATTCTGGCTGTATCTCCTAAACTAACTTATCCTGAAAATGCAGATAAAAAAGTACTTGCTAAATGTACATTCACCTGGGAGTCTGTTCCTAATATAACTTTTTATCATCTGAATGTGGCTGACAATCCCGAGTTTTCATTTCCGGAAATAAATGATTCAAGCATTACCTCATTATCTTATACACCGAAAATGCTGATTGGTCTGCAAAAATATTATTGCCGAATCAGAGCAGGCAGAACCGGATGTTTCGGAAATTGGTCTGAGACCCGCGAGTTTACTACGCAATTCGGGGTACCTGATTTAATTTATCCGAATAATAATTATCAATGGTCTGCACTTTCAGATATAATAAAATGGGACGCTGTACGGGGAGCCACAAATTATTCTATTCGTGTTTCAACGGACTCTAATTTTGTTACATCAAAAGATTCAGCTTTGAACATAAAACAAACGGAATTTTCTTATTCAGGATATGATTATAATACAAAATATTATTGGCAGGTGTTTGCTTCAAATTCAATCAACAAAGGTGAATGGTCTGATAAATGGAGCTTTACAACAAAAATAAAAGCCCCCGATCCTCTTGCCCCCGCTGACAATGCAAAGAATGTTCAGCGTGCTTCCGCTCTTGTCTGGAACAGTACGGAAGGTGCCGATTATTACAGTATCCAGATAGCAAAAGATGAATACTTCAATGAAATAGTGATTGATTCCACGGGTTTGAATGATACGACCTGCACCTTGTTAAAATTAAATTTGCGTACAGATTATTATTGGCGTGTGAGTGCAGTAAAAAATGGAGCAGGTACGACACATTGGTCTATGCAGAGAAAATTTACAACCGATGCTTTTGATGCCGTTGAAGAACCGAATGAAGTAAACAACTCACTTCAATTTGAAATTTATCCGAATCCCGTAAAAGAAACAGCTTCATTAGTTTTTACCTTAACTGAACCCGCTTGTGTTTCTATTGAATTTTTCAATCAAATCGGAAACAGCATAGGTAAAATCGAAAACACGGAGCTGTCTGCAGGGATTCACAGAATCAACCGGAAGACAGAAAATTTATCCGAAGGGGTTTACTTTTGCAGACTGATGTCAGGTACTTATTCAGTAGTTAAATGCTTTTTAATAATCAAATAATGCGGCTGTCATTCCCGCGAAAGCGGGAATCCATCTACGTCGGTAAAAACATTGCAACTGTTATGGGGCTGCCTCATAAGTCTTTTAGTTATCTGAATGTCATTCTGAACTTGGTTCAGAATCAAGTATAGAAGCCATATTTTGGATTCCGGGACAAGTCCGGAATGACAATAAATATACTTTTGAGACAGTCCAATCTTCTTCCATTAATACAAGACCCTGAAACAAGTTCAGGGTGACATCAACAAGAATAACTGGGTCTTTGAATTAGAATTATTTTTTCCATAACTTTGCTTTATAAAATTAAGTGTTTCTTTAAGAATGCAAAAGGGGCATTACAATGAGCAATGCTGTCAACAAGAAACGGGAATTTCCCTGCAAACCTGAGTGGAGAATTATTCTAAGCTACCTTGTTACCTACGACCAAAGCAAGCTGTACAGAATCTGCAGAAAAATGATAATTTTTCTCGACAGAAAAAAAATACCTGAAATCGGAACTCTTATTGAACACTTAAATCCTTCACAATTTTCATTAGTTGAAGAACAGCAAGTTGGTCAGAACTGGCCTAAACCAAAAGGCAGTCCATTTATTGCGAATGAAATAATTGATAAAGTTTTTGAAATTGCAGATGAATATCTGAGCGATAGTGAGATTGCAACTCTGCTCAGCCAGTGGCTTTTGCAGGAAAATCTCAGCTTTTTTTCGAATATGATGGAAGGACGCTCTGTACCGTTATTAGAAATCACAGAGGCATTGAAGCGTTATCTTGAATTAGTACCGGACTGGGATTATTTAACAATCAACGAGCGTATCGGTATCCGAGTTGCTTTGATTATCAGATTTTTATCAGAGAATCTTACATACATCAACATAGCTAAGCATCACATTACAATTCTCGGAATGAACAAAATAATTGACCGCGTTTACGGCTCTGCTCTCGGTAACGGAAAACTTGGCGGCAAAAGTGCAGGTCTTGTTCTTGCGCGACAGGTGCTTATAGATAAAAAACGGAAAAATCCACTTTTAGCAAAT
>JBAYGQ010000106.1:0-7350 GCA_041666585.1 Bacteroidota bacterium | reverse complement strand
ATGTCGGCTACGACTTTTTTCTTAGTTTTCTTTTTTGCTGCTGCCATTATACAATATTAAATTTGGAACATATTTTTTAAAAATCAGACGCAAAGAGTTCAATTACTTCTTAGCCGCCACTTTCTTCTTTCCGGCAACTGTTTTTCTCTTACCTTTACGCGTACGGGCATTGGTTCTGGTTCTCTGACCGTGAGCGGGCAAACCGCGACGGTGCCTGATGCCTCTGTAGCAACCGATATCCATCAATCGCTTAATATTCATCTGCGTTTCTGAGCGCAACTGTCCTTCGACCTTAAAATTTTCCTGTATTATTGAGCGGATACGGGCGATTTCATCGTCCGACCAGTCAACGACTTTCTTACCGGGTTCTACACCCGCCAAATCAAGAATCTTCGAAGACGTAGTCTTGCCAATGCCGAACACATATGTTAAGCCCACAACACCGAGTTTATTTTTAGGTAAGTCAATTCCAGCAATTCTTGCCATATACGATTTCCTCTATTTAGATTAACCTTGTCTTTGTTTGAAACGTGGATTCTTTTTATTAATGATATACACTCTGCCTTTACGGCGGACTATTTTATCATCCGGATTGCGTTTCTTTACAGATGCCTGAACTTTCATGGCTTCTTCCTTTATTTGTAACGATATACTATTCTGCCTTTTGACAAATCATACGGCGACAACTCGACAGTTACTTTATCGCCCTGCAAAATCTTTATAAAATTCATTCTCATCTTGCCCGAAATATGAGCAAGTATTTTATGTCCGTTCTCAAAACGGACTACGAACTGTGTATTCGGAAGAGTTTCCTCTATTATTCCGTCCAACCTTATTAATTCTTGTTTCGACATCTCAGTTTCTTAAAGTCAAAATTATCGGATTCCCTTCATTTATTGCTATTGTATGCTCAAAATGTGCCGCAGGCTTTCCGTCTGCCGTGTAAACAGTCCAGCCGTCCCTTGCCGTTTTTACAAATCTCGAGCCTGCATGAACCATCGGCTCAATTGCTATTGTCATCCCGCTTTCTAACCTAACATTCGGATATTTGCTCCTATGCAATAAGGGTGGAACAAAATTCGGTATCGGCGGCTCTTCGTGTAAATTCTTGCCTATACCGTGTCCAACCAGTTCCCTTGTAACCGAAAAACCGTTCATCTCTACATACTCCTGAATAGCACGGGAAATGTCATAAACTTTGTTTTTCGATTTTGCCTGCTCTATTCCAAGGAACAAACTCTTTTCCGTTACCTCAAGCAACTTCTTCTTCTCTTCGGATATTTCCCCTACCTTATAAGTTACTGCACTATCTCCGTAATATCCGTCCAACAGGCATCCGCAATCAACAGAAATAATCTGTCCGGTTTCGAGTTTCCTCTTGCCCGGGATTCCGTGCACAACCTCTTTGTCAATTGATATGCAGAGTGTATTGGGAAAAGGCATATCCTTATCTCCATATCCTTTAAAAGCGGGAATACCGCCTTTAGTCCTTATAAAGTCCTCTGCAATCCTATCAATTTCAATCGTAGTTATGCCCGCCTGCATATACTTTTCAACTTCATTAAATGTTTCAGCGACTATTCTGCATGCCTTTTCGATTTTAGAAATTTCACTTTCCGTCTTTATACTCGGAGCCTGCTGAAACTGCTTTCCCATTATTAATACGAGCCTACTCTGCCCTTAATTTTTCCACTTTTCATAAATCCGTCATAATGCCTCATTAGCAAATAAGATTCAATCTGCTGTAAAGTATCGAGTGCAACACCTACAATAATCAATAAGCTTGTGCCTCCGAAGAATGATGCAAATGATGAAGTTACAGAAAAAATATTATTTACGAATGTAGGCAAGATTGCTACCAAAGCCAGAAATATCGAACCGGGCAAAGTAATCCTGGTTAGTATCCCGTCAATATATTCAGAAGTCGGCTTACCGGGGCGAATACCCGGAATAAAACCGCCTTGTTTTTTCATGTTATCAGCAATATCTTTCGGGTTGAAAACTATTGCCGTATAAAAATATGTAAAGAATACTATCACTGTTCCGTAAACAAATGCATGGAAAAATGACCTGTCATTAAACAAACTTGCAACATATGCAATTGCCTGACTTTCCGGAAAAAAGCTCAGAATAGTATTCGGAACAAACATCAACGATTGAGCAAAAATTATCGGCATAACTCCGGCTGTATTAACTCTTAAAGGTATATATTGAGTTGTCCCGCCGAAAACCTTTCTTCCGACCTGCCTTCGGGCATACTGGACAGGTATCCTTCGAGCCCCCTGAGTCACCAAGATTACCGAGGCGATAATGCCCACCAATAACACTAATATTATTAACTCAACAGGCCAAAGTCTTTGACCTACTTCAATCAATTTCCATTCCTGTACAATTGATATCGGAAGACGTGCAACAATTCCGATGAAAATTATCAGAGATATACCGTTTCCGATACCGTTTTCGGTAATCTGTTCACCAAGCCACATTAAGAATATTGTACCTGCCGTCAACAAAAGTACCGTCATTAATGTAAACATAGCATGCGAACCGGGAACAAGCATAGCACCGTTGCTTGCCTGAGTGCTCATCAGCTTAATGCTGATAGCCCAACCCTGCAAAGCGGAAATCAATACTGTACCGAAACGCGTATATTGGCTAATCTTACGTCTGCCTTCTTCACCTTCTCTTTGAAGTTTTTGCAGTTCAGGAACTACAATACCGCCTAACTGCAATATAATAGATGCAGTTATATAAGGCATAATTCCTAATGCAAAAATTGCGGCGTTCGAGAAAGCACCGCCAACGAATAAGTCAAACAAACCGAACAGAGTGTCCGAATTGCTTCCCATCGTTGCTTTCAGTACATTTAAATCTATACCGGGCAAAGTGATATGCGCACCGATACGCACAACTATTAAAATCAAAAGTGTAGTTAGAAGCCGTTCTCTAAGCTCTTTGATTTTAAAAATATTTTGAACCGTTTGAACTACATTAGCCATTGACTGTTACAGTGCCTCCAACTGATTCAATTTTCTGTTTTGCCGAATTAGAAAAACTATGTGCTTCTACGCTCAATGTTGCCTTTAAATCACCGTTTCCAAGAATTTTCAAAGGAAGGTTCCTTTTAGAAACAACTCCCAGATTCAATAGAATCTCAAAATTTACTTTATTATCAGAAATCTTATTATTATCAACCAATTCCTGAAGTCTGCTTACATTAACTACCTGAAATTCAACTCTGTTGCGGTTAAAGAAACCGAATTTCGGCAACCTTCTGTTCATTGGCATCTGTCCGCCCTCAAAACCACGTCTTACGGTAGAACCTGAACGTGATTGCTGACCTTTATTTCCCTGCGTTGAAGTTCCGCCGTGTCCCGAACCCGGTCCACGACCTATTCTTTTCTTTTTATGCCTGGCACCGTCTGCGTAACTGATATTTCCAATGTGTTTCATTTTTCAATTTATAATTAATGATACTTCTTGCTTATTAAATAACAAAAAAAGTTTCAAAACAGTACATATCTTTACAAAGATATTATTATATTATTCAGAAACTTCCTCTACTTTTACAATATGGCTGACAACTCCTATCATGCCGCGTGTCTGTGGAATATCTTCCATTATCGTTACGTAATTAGGACGACCCAAACCCATAGCTTCGATTGTAGCCTTCTGCTTCTTACTTCGGTTGATAATACTTTTTACTTGTGTTATTTTCAGTTTAGCCATTTTGCTTTACCTATGAAATCTATTTTGTTCAAATATTTTTTAAATTACTAAAGTTACTCTAATCTTATCCGTGGAGTACTTTTTCAATCGGAACACCACGACGAGCCGCCACCGACGAAACGTCATCAAGTTCAAGCAATCCTTGTAAAGTAGCTTTCACAGTATTATGAGGATTCGACGAGCCCAAACTTTTGGTTAAAACATCCTGCACACCTGCAAGTTCCAAAATTGCACGAACACCTCCGGCGGCAATAACACCTGTACCTTCACTTGCGGGACGGATCAGAACCTTTGCGGCACCGAATCTGCCGACTACCTCATGAGGTATCGTATTGCCCTGAAGCCTGACATTTACAATGTTCTTCTTTGCAGAATCTGTTGCTTTTGTAACTGCATCAACCACTTCGCCCGCTTTACCGAGACCATAGCCTACTTTGCCGTTACCGTCGCCGACAACAACGATTGCAGAAAAGCTGAAACGACGTCCGCCTTTCACAACCTTTGCGGTTCTGCCCACGTAAACGAGTTTATCTTTAAGTTCAAGTTCCGATGCTTTAATTTTTGCCACTTACGACTCCTTTAGCTAACCTAATACCAATTTTGGATTTTCCACTTTATTATGGATTTTTTATAAAATTGATTTCAATAAAAAAAACTTATAACAATTTAAATGAACTTCCGTTTTTCAGGAAACTGTATTTTAAATACTTTTAACTATTTCAACAATACTACGGTTTTTCCTAAGCCGGATACCGGAATTAAAAATCTAAACCTGCTTCCCTTGCCGATTCTGCAAGTGCTTTTACTCTACCGTGATACAAAAATCCATTTCTGTCGTATGCAACCTTTTTCAAGTTGTTTTCGACTGCTCTTTTTCCGAGCAATGCACCGACCATTTTGCTTTGTTGCATTTTAGTAGTTTCAGGTTTGATTTCTGCCTTTAACTCCTTATCAATAGATGAGGCACTGACAAGAGTTTTCCCTTCGTCATCATTAATTATCTGAGCATAGATATGGCCCAGACTTTTATAAATGGAAAGCCTCAATCTTTCTTCACTTCCGTGAATTCTCTTACGGATGTGTTTTTTTCTTCTCTCTTGGCGTATCTTTTTTAGATTTTGATTATTCATTTTCGTTCAGAATTTATATTTATCAAAACTTATTCAAAATTTCTATAATTATTACTTGGCTGTTGTCTTGCCTGTTTTATGTCTAACAAATTCCCCTTCGTATCTTATACCTTTACCCTTGTAAGGTTCAGGTTTGCGTAAACGTCGGATAGTTGCACTTACTTCACCGATTAGCTGTTTGTCTATTCCTTTTATTATAATCGTATTAGGATTAGGGGTAACAAATTCGATTCCGTCCGGAGGCAAAACCAAAACCGGGTGCGAAAAACCTAATGCTAACAGCAATCTGTTGCCTTTCATTTCCGCTTTGTAACCGACACCGATAATTTGAAGTGTCTTCTGAAATCCGTTAGTTACTCCTTCGACGGTATTAGCTACAAGCGCCCTGCTCAATCCGTGAAGAGATCTAACTTTCTTTTCGTCATTCGGGCGTTGAAAAGTTAAAGTTTTATTTTCAAATGTGCATTCAATTCCTTCGGGAATTTTCTGTGTTAATACACCTTTCGGTCCTTTTGCCGTGAGCAAACCGTTTTCTATTGAAATCTGTACCTTATCGGGTACTGCTATCGGTTTTTTACCTATACGTGACACAACTATGTCTCCTGTTGCTAATTAAAATTACCAAATTGTGCAAAGCACTTCACCGCCAACGTTTTGCTTGCGTGCTTGTTTATCGGACATAACGCCCGTAGATGTCGAGATAATTGCAATACCGAGTCCGTTTTTAACTCTGGGAATCTTGTCCGCCGGAGCATAAACTCTGCGTCCCGGCTTACTTACCCGAGTCATTTCCTTAAAGGCAGGCTCTCTCTTGTAATATCTCATTTTTATCTTCAAATAGGTTCTCGCCCCTTCCTGAACTTTCTCAAAATCTGCGATAAAACCCTGATCTTTTAAAATCTCGGCTATCGCTGCTTTTGAATTGGAGCAGGGGACACTTACCTGTTTATGCTTAGCCGCTCCGGCATTGCGAATATGCGTCAAAAAATCTGCAATTGGGTCTGTTACTGGCATAGTACTTTCATTTTAAATGTGATTACCAACTTGCTTTTCTTAAACCGGGTATTTTCCCTTCTAAAGCCAACTGACGAAGTTGATTACGGCAAAGACCGAACTTACTGTACACACCTCTGCCTCTTCCTGTTAATGAACAACGGTTGCGAATTCTTGAAGGTGAACTGTTTCTGGGTAGCTTTTGTAAACCTTCCCAGTCTCCAATTTTTTTCATCTCTTCGCGGCGCTCTTTATATTTCTCCGCCATTCTTTTTCTTTTTTCGTTTCTTGCTACTATTGCTGTTGTTGACATATTTTATTCCCGTTTACGAAATGGAAAACCGAATTCTGACAAAAGAGCCTGAGCTTCTTCGTCCGTTTTGGCATTTATACAAAATGTAATGTCTAATCCTGTGATTCTATTTACTTTATCTACATCTATTTCAGGAAAGATAATCTGTTCTTTAATACCGACAGTATAATTAGCTCTGCCGTCAAAACTTTTATCGGGAAATCCCCTGAAATCTCTGATACGCGGTGATGCAATATTAATAAATCTGTCTAAAAACTCATACATTCTTGCTCGTCTTAATGTTACGTGTACTCCGATTGGCATTCCGGCACGCAGTTTAAAATTCGATATCGCCTGTTTCGACCTGGTTACTGCCGGTCTCTGACCTGCAATCAGTTCCAGTTCATTCATTGCTCCCTGAAGTAGTTTTACGTCTTGAGTTGCGGCACCGATTCCCATATTCATTGAGATTTTTACTAAGCGCGGAACTTCCATTACAGACTTATAACTAAATTTCTTCATCAAATTCGGAACAACCTGCTCACGGTAAAATTCTTCTAATCTCGCTTTAGGAGCGGGTTTAGCATCTTTTATATCCTCAAGCCTCTTGCCGTCCGGCTTTAAATCAAGCTTTTTTGATGATGCTCCGAAATGAGCTCCGCCTGCTGCGTTTTTTCCCATAGTTTAATACTTCTATATATTAATTACAAAGCTTTTTCATTTGTTTTAGCATATCTTACGGCTATCTGTTTGCCGTCTTTTTCTTCATACTGAATACCTGTTCTTGTCGGATTTTTATCCGAATCCACAAGCATTACATTAGAATAATGGACCGGCAATTCCTTACTTACGATACCGCCGCTCTGATTCTTCTGGCTCGGTTTCTGGTGTTTTTTACGAATATTCACACCCTCAACAAGAACTCTCATTTTCAAAGGATATACCTGAAGCACTCGTCCTGTAATCCCTTTATCGTTTCCGGCGATAATCTGTACTGTGTCGCCCTTTTTAATCGTTAGTTTCATATCGGTAAATCTATGCTTAATTACACATTTTCAATATCAAAATTTAAATTACTTCCGGTGCTAAGGATACTATTTTCATATAGTTCTTCTCACGCAATTCACGTGCAACGGGTCCAAAAATACGTGTACCGCGAGGCTCTCCGGCGGCATTTAAAATAACAGCCGCATTATCGTCGAATCT
>JBAYGQ010000105.1:0-7386 GCA_041666585.1 Bacteroidota bacterium | reverse complement strand
TGAAGAATAATAGGAAGAGATTTTAAGTCAAATAACATTGTCAGATTAATGTTTCAATTTTCCCTGTTAATACACATAAGTTATGAAAGGTATTGAAAAAGTTAGATTCAAAGATAAGACGATTGCGATGGTTTTTCGAAATGATATACCTGTTGATGGTGTTAAATTTTTCACGGATGAGCTAAACCCTTTTCAAATAGGATTTCATAATAGAAAAAAAGGCGTAGCTTTGACTCCCCACATACATAAAATAAGTAAGCCTATAATTATTAGTTCAATCCAAGAATTACTTTTTGTGCTTACGGGTAAAATTATGGTAATTTTATACTCAAAACAAGGAAAAGTAGTTGCTAAAAAGACAATAAATAAGGGTGAGAGTATATTGTTGTTGGAAGAAGGTCATGGAATCATTTTTTTAACGAAATCGAAAATTTTTGAAGTGAAACAAGGTCCTTATCCCGGAACAACGCACGCCAAAATATTCTTGAAGTAATATGATTCCTGTAAATGAACCTCTAATAAGTCCCCTTGCGAAAAAATATATTCTAGATTGTCTCAAAACAGGATGGGTTTCTTCTGCGGGGAAATATATCACTGAGTTTGAGAATAAATTTGCAGCATATATAGGAACTAAATATGGGGTTACTACGACAAATGGTACATCTGCTTTACATTTGGCTTTGGTGACGTTAGGTATAAAGGAAGGAGACGAAGTAATAATACCCGATTTAACAATAATTTCTTGTGCTTTAGCAGTCGTATATTGTGGAGCAAAACCTGTCTTGGTTGACGTGGATCAATCTACAGGAAATATTAGTCCTGAGCTTATTGAAGAAAGAATTACAAAGAGAACAAAAGCCATAATGGTTGTTCACCTATACGGGCATCCAGCTGATATGGATCCT
The DNA here is from genome assembly GCA_041666585.1 of Bacteroidota bacterium. Taxonomy (GTDB): domain Bacteria; phylum Bacteroidota; class Ignavibacteria; order Kapaibacteriales; family UBA2268; genus JBAYGQ01. Next base: position 6,481 of record JBAYGQ010000105.1, on the reverse strand, counting down.
ATAACGACTATAGCCCGGAAGTATAAAATTCCTGTTGTCGAAGATGCCGCAGAGTCACACGGAGCTACCTATAAAAATACAAAAGTTGGAAGTATTGGCGATATCGGATGTTTTAGTTTTTACGGTAATAAAATCGTGACAACAGGTGAGGGAGGGATGCTTATAACTAATAATAAAAAGTACTATGAGAGAGCAAAAATATTAAAAGATCTAGCTCACTCTCGGAATAAAAGATTTTTACATAAGGAGCTTGGATATAATTACAGAATGACAAATATTCAGGCAGCCTTGGGTTTAGCACAATTAGCATACATCGAAAAATATATAAAAATAAAAAGATTGATGGCGAAACAATACGAAATTGGTTTAACAACGGTTACCTCATTGGAACTACCTGTCGAATTAGACTGGGCAAAGAGTGTTTATTGGATGTACGCAATACGTTTAAAGGGTAAATACGGAAATAAAAGAGATCAATTCTGTATGCTTCTTAGAACATATGGTATTGATACACGCAATTTTTTCATACCTCTTCACTTACAGCCAGTACTAAGAAAACGAGGTCTATTTAAAGATGAAAAATACCCGGTTAGTGCTAGTCTATCTAATAGAGGTTTTTACTTACCTTCGGGATTAGCGATAACAAGGGATCAAATTGATCGAGTAATTAATGCAATTAAAAAAGCCAATAAAAATATTTAAATTATGATAATTTAATGAAAAGAAAAAGCAAAGGTGACGATTTAACGGTGATACTTCCGACAATAAATGAGGAAGGTAATATTGCATTACTTATAAGAAAAATCTTCAAGATATTTCCCCAATCCCATATAATTGTAATCGATGATAATTCTACTGATAATACCCAGAAAATAGTAAACAGATTAACAAATATTCATCCAAAATTACAATTAGTTATAAGAAGAGCAAAACCTTGTCTTACAAAATCAATAAATACGGGAATACGTCTTTGTCATTCTACATATGTTGCATGGATGGACGCTGATTTGTCTCATCCCCCGGAAATATTATTAAAGCTTTACGATACCGCTCGGATATCAGGATGTGCTATCGGATCTAGATTTAAGAATAAATTTGCCATTAAGAGTATGTATCAAAATGACACAATAATAGCTTCCTTCTTGAGCTTTATTTTAAACATCTTTATATATTTATTTCTTAAAATAAATGTGAGGGATTACACGAGCGGGTTTATTGTTTGCAGAAGAAGTCTATTGAAGTCTCATAATTTAGTAGGAGATTATGGGGAATATTTCATCGAGCTGGTATATTATTTAAGCAAATTAAATGTAAATATTGTGGAAGTATATTACAAATCACCTCAAAGAAAGTATGGATATTCAAAAACCGGTAGGAATATTTTTAAACTAATATATAGAGGAACCAAATACATAATAATGGTCATAAGATTGAGTCTAGCTAATTGACATAAGATTCACCAAATAACACACATTGATAATAAAATTAAACGCTAAATATCTAAAAGAAGTTGCATATTTACATACCTCAGTGTTGAGCTATACCTTCAATTCAAAAATCGGCACGTCATATATAGAGAAATTATATGAATTAACAATAGATAATCCCTATGCATATTCCATTCTATATTTATCGGAAGAAAAAAAAGTAAGAGGTTTTTTGACCGCAACGTATGATTATCATAAATATAGAAGATATATAAGAAATGAATTAGATTTTAAAACAAAATTAAGAATCTTTTTCCAGCTAATAAAACAGCCAGTAAACATCTACGATTTTGGAAAAGATATATTATTCGCTCGACATCTTGAGAGGTTAACATCTTCGGTCTATTCAACCATTCTGACATTAGGCATAGATTCTTCTTTACAGAGAAAAGGAATAGGAACTCTATTGTTAAGAAATCTAGAATTGCACTTTAATAATAAAAGATTACAAAAATTATTCGTTGACACGAAGACTTTCAATATAAACGCATGTAAATTCTATACTAAAAAAGGATTTAAAAAAACGGAAAAATATTTTGATAACGTTATTTATAGCAAGAAAATATAATAATTTACATATTCATGAAAATCAGAAGCAATATAAGGAATTTAATAATTATTCTAATATTTTATTTACTTTCCTACGGATTAATCTTGACAAACGGGGGTGTCTATTTTGATGACTGGACACTTTATCATGTTGGAAAGCAATACATAATTGATGACTTTATACGGTACGGTAATCCTTTGCATGGGTATTTATTATCCTATTTATCATTTATTGATATAAGTCTTTATATCTATAAGTTTATATCCTTTTTTTGTTATTTAGCTTCATCAGTGTTTATTTATAAAATCCTAGGGAAAATAGATAAAATTGATAAGATTTCGGCATTCATTATTACGTTATTCTTTATGTTATTTCCCGTCAACTTTGCACGTATATCATTATCAACATACCCATACGCTTTATCGTATTTTGTGTTTTTTGCTAGTTTTTGGTTGACTACACGTAATCTAAATAAACAAAATAATACTTTAAGAATAATTATTCCTTTTCTTTATTGTCTCTCATTTTTTATGTATTCGTTGGTATTTTTCTATTTAGTTGTCATCCTATATATTTTGTATCATGACTATCTATTATGGAAACGCCAAAATAGATGGTTTATCTCATTTTTAAGAAAACGAATAGAATTTCTATTATTACCTATAATCTTTTGGGTAATAAAAGGTATCCTATTTACTAATTCTGGCATATATTCTGACTACAACGTCGTTACACTAAAAAGAATCTACGATTTACCAAAATTATTACTACTTTTTTGGAAGTCCTTCATACTTGATTACACAAACGATATATATTCCACATTTAGGACTAATTACCTTGAAATTATTTGTTTAAGCCTTTTTGTATTTTTATGCTTAAAATGTTTCATTAAAATAAAAAAATTGGAGACAATAAGCACGCTTGACAAATATTTCTTCTTTTTAGGAATAATAATCATAAATTTAGCGGTTTTACCTTATTTAGCGGTAGGACATATGCCATCTCTATACGAGTGGACAAGTCGTCACCAGATATTATTACCTTTAGGAATAAGCTTATCCTTGTATTATGGTCTAAGAAGAATTATTAGAGGATTTGGTTATAAAAGTTCTCTGTTTATAATCTCAGTTATCATTTCATTCTGCATTTTTAAAAATATTGAAATCTATTATTCTTTTCAGAAGGATTGGTTTAAACAACTCTCTTTAATATCTAATTTTCGGTCAGATAATGTCATAAAATATAATACAACCTTCTTTTTCGATGATAGAACTTTGGATTATAACGCTATCAAAAGAACCTATAGATTTTACGAATTTAACGGTATTTTTAAATACTGTTTTAACGATGAAAACAGATTTGGAGAAAATTTAGTCAATATTAATAATTTTGTAGACTATCAAGCCATCACAAAATTACCGAGGTACAATATGAGTTCGTACATAAAAGGAGAGAAAGATGTGTTGGTTAAAATTGAAAACGGCGATTATCAACTAAATATATGGAACATATTTTATCTTTTATATAGTAATTATTTTAATCGGAATGAATTTAATGATAAAATCAACAAAATTGTTAAACTTGATACTCAACCGATATAAAATAATTTAATAAAAATTTCAAATTATATGATTTTAGATTTAGGCTGCGGTACTGTAAAAGTGAGTAATGCAATTGGTGTTGATAAATTTCCTATAAAAGGAGTAGATATTTTGGCTGAATTGGATAAATATCCCTATCCTTTCGCAAATGATACCTTTGATGAGATATATCTGAACGATGTGATCGAACATTTACCTAATACAATTCTTACGATGGAAGAGATATATCGTATATGCCGGCCTAATGCACGTGTTTTTATAAGGGTTGTTAATTGGAACAGTCATTATACCGCTATGGATCCAACACATGTTAAAGCATTTACAGAAAACAGTTTTGATTTTTTCGGGAAAAACAAAGTTCGATCTTATTATACTTTCGCTAGGTTTGAGGTTATTAAAGTGGACTATCAGTACAATAAGGATGCTGAAAAATGTTTAAGAAATAGACGTTTAATGAAATTCTTAAGTAACTACTTATGTAATATCCTAGAGGGTTTGAATTTTGAATTACGGGTTGATAAAAAACCAACATCTAACCGTTTAACGTCGAACAAATATAGTAATATATATGATTTGATTAGATGTCCAAATTGTTTAAAAATCAAAGGTAAAAGATCACAGAGTAAATTACGTCTCTACAAACGTACTTGGTTAATCTGTGAATCCAACAAATGTGGATACAAATATCCCGTATATCGCGGATTGCCTTATTTATTTTTTCAAGAAGGCGAAAAGTGGAAAAAGACCCTTATTAGCAAACTTCCCATTCCTCCTCCAGAACGAATTGATATATTACAGACTAATAATTGATAATCCAGATGAAGAATAATCATAAATCAATATTCCAGGTGTATTACTCCAAGGAGTCTTTTAAAGACAGGTTTATTAAAAACAGTCAAAACGCCGTAGATGTAATAATCCCATTAATCCACTCAAACGAACTTTGGGAAAAGAATCTTATCTCTATATATCGTGAAATACCTGTAAATAGGTTACTTATTGGTGACGGAGGATGTATTGATGATTCAATCCAAGTCGTAAAAAAATTTCCCAGGGTAAGAATATTTGATCACAAGAAATATATTTCGTTAGGATATAGTATAAAAAAGTTAATCGAGGAAGTTGAAACAAATTGGTTCGTTTATCTCCATTCTGATGTGTATTTACCAGACGGATGGTTTGATGGAATGAAAAAATATCAAAAAAGATATGATTGGTTTGAATGTCGGCAACATTTAACAGTATTGGTTGACTATTCCTTAAACTACCCTAAAGAGGATAGGTCGTTTTCAGGGAGCCAGATGGGTCGTAAAACAGCTTTTAAAAAAATTCTATCACATATTGATGACGATTATTTATACAGAAATGAAGATATTGTCTATTCCGAATATATTCGGAATACCGGCTTAAAATATGGAAGGGTAGCTAATGTATTTCATTATCACCAACTAATGAGTAAACATAGCAGGTGGGAGCGCAAGATAAAGAATATCTCTGTAGAAATAGAAAGAGGTAGAAATGAGGAGAATAGGGAATGGATTATGCAGGCGAAAGGGATAATAAAATATACGAAACCTAATAAAGAGTACTTAATAAATAGCGTGAGGTCGTGCATTACTCAGCTGTATACAAGAAAAAACTTTAATATAAAGAAATTCGAGACTTGGGTAATATATACAAATCCAGAGTGGTTTCCGTATATTAAGAATATTCAGAACAATAAATCATATATTAATAAATTCAAAAATCTAATTTCTATCCTAACCAGTAAACTATTAAATACAATTCTAAGTGAACAGAAGTGAAATCAAATATTCTTATTGTAATCAGCACAAATACATATTTTCCTGAACTTTTTAAAGCGAGTTTAGTATTAAAAGAATCGAAAATATATACTCCAATCGTTCTTTTTTCCGGTTATTATCCAACAATAGTAAGAGATATTAATTTATGTCTTGAAGAAAATTTAATCACCTTGGACGACTGTGGTAACAGAATTATTAAACGGGAGAAAAGTACTTCAATCGTGTCACATATGCTTGGTGATATATTGCCGATACAGGTATTTAATCTACTGAAAAGAATAAATTTTGCGAGAAGAGTTATTACGAACAATGATATTAAAATTGTTGTACTCGGAGGGGACTTAGTTCACTATGATGCAAGTTGTTACATAAACGCCGCACATAAACAGAAAATTGCTGCAGTGATTATTCCTTGTACTATGTCTAATGCATTAGAAATGGCCGAATCCTATTCACCCATTGAGAAATACAGCATGAAAAAATTATTCAACAGAGTTATAGGAAAAATATTTTCGGAATGGGCGTATAGCTATAAAGGAAAGGATCTAATACGTCTGCCAGCCGGCCAAGTATTAGCCTTAAAAATATTAGGCTTGTCGCCGCCCCATCCTTGGATAAATAATAGTGGTTATGCGGACTATATACTTGCAGAGAGTAAGGCAATGATTGAGTACTATATGCAGGGTGGTATTCCAAGAAATCAAATTGCTTTAACCGGTTCGATATCACATGATATTTTGGCAAAAGGACTAAAAGATGCCAAAAAAAAGAAAAGAGAACTATATTTCAGGCTTAAACTGCCGTTAAATAAACCATTAATATTAACGGCATTGCCACCCGATCAGCTTTATATGGTTGGAGGCCGTCCAAAATGTGTATTTAAGACTTATATAGAATTGGTTGAGTATTGGGTACGTACTTTAGTGGATATAAAAAAATCCAATATTATTGTAAATTTACACCCGTCTGTTTCAGCTGAAGAATACAAATATTTGGAAAAATTCGGAATAAAACTATGTAGTGACGATATTGCAAAGT
>JBAYGQ010000104.1:0-7415 GCA_041666585.1 Bacteroidota bacterium | reverse complement strand
CGGATTTTAAAGAGGTAATTGCAAAAAATCCCGACAGCCCTGCGGCTTATACTTTACTCGGTGATGCGTATTTAAATTTGGATAATAAATTCGAAGCAAAAAAATCTCTTCGGAAGGCTTTGGAACTTGACCCCGAGGATAGAAAGGCTATTCGCGGACTTAAAGTGATTGATGATTTTGAGGATGTTGTTTTTTAGGATTAGTTTCGGTTTTTAATATTAGGAATTGACAAAATAATAATGTATATTATCTCCATTAAATTTTAAAATATTATATAGTTAGCACGGAAAAAGACCAATGGCATAGCACTAATCAAGATTTTTATTTCACTTCCTTTCGATTTAATTTTCTATTAATATAAAAAGACATTCCGTGAGAAATCTTATTAAGTTCTCGTCAATTATTTTTGTTTCTTTTTTATTTTCTTTTCCGTTATTAAATGCACAATGGGAAGAATGTAATAATGGTCTTGGCACTAGAACGATTTATTGTTTCTTAGTTGATGGTAATAATATTTATGCAGGAACTGATGCAGGTGTTTATATGTCTTCAGATAATGGTGACAATTGGATTGACAAAAATATTGGATTAAAAGAATTATATGGACAAGGGAATTTCGGTGTTTACTCTTTAGCAATAATTGGACATAATATTTTTGCAGGTACAGCTCTGCATGGAATATTTTTATCAACAGATAAGGGTGATAATTGGGAACGAAAAAGTAATGGTTTACCCTATATTCTTAATGGTCAGGATACTCTTTTTAGATTTTTTGTTAATGCGTTAACAATTAATGGTAATAATATTTTTGCAGGTACTGATATTGGAGTTTATTTATCCACTGATAATGGTGGTACCTGGAATCTAAAGAATTATGGGTTACCACAATTAGATACATTTAAAACAAAATATAGGGATGTTTGGTCATTTGCAATTATTGGCAATAATATTTTTGCAGGTACACGTTCTGGGGTCTATCAATCAACTGATAATGGAGACAGTTGGTTTTCTAAAAATAAAGGAATAGAAAATTGGGCTGTTTTCTCTTTAGCAATTAATGGTAATAATATTTATGCAGGTGTTGATTATGAAGGAGTATTCCAATCCACAAACAATGGCGAGAACTGGAAATATATAGGTTTGAAAGACACTACTATTTCTGCATTAATTACAAAAGGAAATTATATTTTTGCTGCTGGACATGGTGTAGATATATCTACAAATAATGGAAAAAATTGGATTGTAAAAAAATCAGGATTAACTTGCTTCGGTACTGGATCTCTTATAATAAATGGTGATTATATTTTTGCTGGGGATGCTATTTGCGGCATTTTCAGAGCGAAACTTAGTGATTTAGGTATAACTGCAGTAAAAGAAGCAGAACAAAAAAACGTATGTATTATTTATCCCAATCCTGCAAACACTTCATTCAGACTGAAGTATAATAGCGAAGTTGAAACGCAGGTACAGCTTAGCATTTATGATTGTCTCGGTAACGAAGTGTTGAATCTCACAGAAAATTGTGTTGTGGGTACAAACGAGAAAACAATAGATTGCAGTCGTCTTTCCACAGGTTATTATTTTGTTAAAGTGCGTTGCGGTGCCGATGTGCAGACGCAGGGGTTAGTAATAATAAAATGAAAAATGAAAAACGAAAAGTGAAAAATTATTAGAAAAGAAATTGAAGATAGAAAATACAATGTACCCAAGCAGGAGCTTGGGAACGAGGTTTCAAGAGCTTAGAGGATAGATTTCTCACTGCGTTCGAAATGACAGTTTGAATATATGATTTTTATTTCAAATCAATGAATCCGACTTTTTTGTAAACTTTTCTTAATGTTTTGTTTGCTGTGTGGTTTGCCTGCTCAGCACCGACGGCGAGAATTTCTTTAAGTTCCTTTTCGTTAAGTCGTAATTGTTCGTACCGTGCTTTGATGGGCTTCAGGTATTCAACAACAGCATCAGCAACTGCCGGTTTAAATTCACCGTAACCTTTTCCTGCAAATTCATTTTCAATTTCATCAAAGTTTTTATTTGAAGCGATACTGTATAGAGTGATGAGATTTGAAATGCCGGGTTTAGCTTCATTGTATTTGACAATGCTGTCTGAATCTGTAACGGCACGTTTTATTTTATTGCTTATTTCTGAATCTGAATCAGTTAAATAGATAGTTCCTTTGTCGTTCTCGTCTGATTTTGACATTTTTTTTGTCGGCTCCTGCAGACTCATTATCTTTGCTCCGACCGGGGGAATGTAAGGTTCAGGAACTTTAAAAGTTTCAGAGTATTGCTGATTGAATCGTTCAGCTATGTTGCGGCTTAATTCAAGATGTTGTTTTTGGTCTGTACCGACGGGAACAAGGTCTGCCTGATAGAGCAGAATGTCTGCCGCCTGAAGAACAGGATAAGCGAATAAACCGGTATTTATATTTTCGGGATATTTTGCAGATTTATCTTTGAACTGAGTCATTCTGCTTAGTTCACCGTATGGTGTAAAGCAGTTGAGAACCCATGCAAGCTGCGAATGAGCCGGCACATGCGATTGAATAAACAATGTGCATTGCTTTGTGTCCAAACCGCAGGCAATCAGCATAGCGGCTAAATTCAGTGTGTTTTTACGGAGCTCAGCCGGTATCTGCTTTGTAGTGATTGAGTGTAAATCAACAATAGTAAAGTAGCATTTATATTCACTTTGCAAATCGACCCAATTTTTAATAGCACCGAAATAATTTCCGAGATGCAGTTTCCCTGTGGGTTGGATTCCGCTAAGAATAACTTTCTTTTCTGTTTCCGGGTTTTGTGGTATCACTGAATTTTCCATTCCATAACTTTAATAATTAATAAAAGTGATTAGTTCATTTACAAAATTTCAAATTTATGAAAAATAATGATAAATCTAAGTCCGGTAACTGAAATAATGTTGAGTAAAAAGTGATAAAAATACTGGAACATTTAGTCTTTATTCTGTAATAAGCTTGAATTCAGGAGCGAAAGGCAGTCTATGATTAATGAAGCACAGTAAACTGCCTTCATGAATTTCTATTTTGATTTCTTGACCAAGGGAGACATTTCTTGCACCTTCACGAATGCCGAGCTCAAGCAATTCTTTTTTTAGAATCCACTTAAGATTATGTGTTGAAATTATACATGCAGGCTGAGGTATTAATGATACTATTTCGTTCTGTTCGGTTGTAATTGAAGTAGTGCAAAATAACGGAATTCCATAGCGACCGTTATCGTAAATACAAAGGTTCAATTTATCTGCAAATTTTTTATAAACACTCCAGTTATTCAAAGTATGCTCAAGGTCTCCGCCATGGAATCCTATTATAAGCAAATTCGCAAGATTTTGACCTATTGTAAAAAGTAATATTTTTTCAAAATCATTTGTTTCCTGGTCAGGTTCATTGATGATTTTGCTTTTACCGGATAAATTCAAATCATTACGGAAAGAATAAGAATCAAGGTCGCCGATAATAAAATCAGGGATTACTCCGTTATCGAACAAAAGGTCTGCGGCACCGTCAGCGGCATACAGGGGAATATCTGTGAATTTGTCAAAGAAATCAGAATTGGGAATGTTGCCTTTAAGGCAAATCACAGCATCGAATTTCAGTTTATTGAAATTACATTTGTATTGTTTATTCAATTAGTTCTCTTGAAAAAAATTAGTAATCAAAATAATCCATAATATTAAAAATATATCCGATTCCCACAGACGCAGAAGCGGGATGAGGGTTGAAATCTCTATTATCATTATAAAGTCCGGTTAAAGCGTATCCTCCTTGAAGTATAAGATTAAGTCTGCCGGTTTCGTTATAGAAAAGAGGAATCATGCCACCGATGTGAATTTCGACTAAAAAAGCGAGGTCATCGGTTTTAATATCTGTTTCGCTGATGTAGTTTGTATTTTTAGCTTTTCCGTTTAAAGGTAGTCCGAAATTGAAGCCGATGATAAAACCGGAAACATAAAGGTTCGGAGCCAAAGATAAATAGCTTACACGATAAGCGGTTTTGTTAGTAACATCATTAGTAAGTTTGGTACCGAAAGCATAAGTGGAATACGCTAGGTCTGCGGCTATTCCGAACTGAGACTTGTCGGTTAACGGGAAATATCCGGTTACACCAAAATCGGGAAGCGGATTGAATGCAAAATCATTTTTTACCCCGTTAGGAACACTTGCAGCGTTTACTCCCCCTTTTAAGGAAATAAACGGTCCTACACCCATTGGAAAATTATCACTCGAAAAAACATGAGAAATATTTAAAATTAATACTAAAGTCAGAATAAAAGTAAACTTTTTCATAATATCTCCTGTTTATGTTAAAAAATAATTATTCTATTGTTTCTATTACAACCATAGCGACAGCATTGGTTTCGGTATGAGAAAGCGAAATGTGGGTTAGTCTGCCGCCCCACTTTTCTTTTAATCCTCCGGAAAGAACAATAAACGGTTTGCCGTTTTCTTCATTTTGCACACAGATTTCATTAAATTTAAATCCGTCTGTAATTCCCGTACCTATCGCTTTGCTGAATGCCTCTTTGGCGGCAAAGCGGGCGGCATAATGCAATTCTTTATGTTTAGCAAATGAATCACAGTATCTTATTTCATGAGCTGTATAAATACGATTTAAAAAGCGTTCACCGTATTTTGATATTGATTCCGCTATTCTCGGGATTTCAATAATATCTATACCTATACCTGTTATCATAAGAATTAAAATTTTGAAACTAATTAATAGAAAACCGAAACTTATTTTCACAAATATAAGTATAGGAAAGAAAATAATAAAAGATTGAATTCTACAGAGTGCTAAATATTGGATTTATTCTGATGATAGATTTGATTATTTTTATTTTGCTACAATAAACTTTTGGTAGGAGTAAAAGGGACCGGCTTTCATTGTGCAGAAATAAACACCTGAAGCGAGGTCGCTTGCAGGGAACGAGACTCTGTGAGTACCGGCTTTTTGTTTTGAGGCTACAGGTATTGAAATCAATTCGCCATAAGAGTTGTAAAGAGTGATTTCCACGAACTCGGCATATCCTATGGAATAGTCCAATTTGATTTCATTTGCAAAGACCGGGTTGGGTGCAACAGGGTGAATAAAATATCTGTCGCTTGAGATAATAATTTTGAAAAAGTTATCCATACATACCGGATTCAAAGTAACAGTTGTGGTTTTGGTATCGGTAAAATCAACGCATACCGAGTTGACAGGCTTGATTTCAGCGCTGATTACAGATTCCTTGCTTGGGTGTTCGGCTGTCGGATAATAGGCGGTGAAATTAATTTTGAGCAGTTCACCTGCATCTTTAAGGTACTTGCCGGGGATACCGTCCAGAGTATCAATCGTAAGAGTGATTTCACCGAGCATGTCGTTGATAATTAGATTATTGATTTGGAAGATTCCATCAAGCAGGTTACCGACGGTAATATGCGATGAATCGGCTTTTAAGATATGAGGATTATATTTAATTTTTACAGAAAGTTGTTTAATATCGGCAAAATCGAGTTCTTCGCCGGGTTGCATATAAACAGAGCATTCGACCGGGTCGTTGAACGAAGGCGTCTGCTGAATTTCGGGAACGTCAACGGAAATTACTCTCGGTATCTGCACGGCATCTCCCTGAACGTCTCGGTGATGCTCGAAGTCTTCCATTGTTGTGTTATAAACTATTAAATCAGCAACTTTTTTCCCTGGATTGAGCGGATCAAAAATCAAACGAACTTTTTCAGTCTGACTCGGATTAAGATTGAAGCCTAAAGCATCGGCGGAATTTTCGAATATGAAATGATTTTCATTCTGGTTGAGAACAATTGAAGTAACGTTGATTCCTTCGTTACCGATATTTTCTATAGAGCAGGTTACAGTATCTTGCTTGCCGAAGCAAATATGCGGAATAAAATCGGTAGTTACTCTAATACCTTCAACTATACCATATCCTTTTAAAATGGAGGAAGCATCGGTTTCCGCATCGGATAAACTTCTGAGTTCGGCAGTCAGCAAGCCTTTTCGGGGAGCGACAAAGTAAACGGGTATTTCCAGAATTTCTCCGGGAAGCAGAGTCTTAGGCAGATTCAGTTTTCCCTTGTCATACTTATATCCCGCAGTACCGTACTTGTCCATGCTTGTAGAAATTTCGTCACCCGCACGGAGTACCATTATATCATAAATTGTAAGCGTGTCAGAATAATCCCAGTTTACATTGCGAAATCTTACGGTATTAGACCGCGGATTGGAAAATTGATTTACAACCGAGGTATCGAAATCAACATTTGAGGTTTCTAAGTAAGGTTTAACACCGACGCCATACAAGCGTGTTTCAGTCTGGGAGTTCACACTGTTATCGTAAACGATGACTAATTCGAATTCGCCTACAGATTGCGGAAAGAAATGCACAGGTATGGCAAATTTCTCTCCTCCTGGTATTGTAATATTTTTAAAAGCATCTTTATCGAAATAAAAAGCTGAACTGTTTTTTTCTGATTTTACTGCAATACCATAAACCTGTACGTCGAAATTGGTTGTGTTTTCGAGAATGATGCTGACCGAAGAATCAGCCGGATATGTAAGACCTATTCGTTTTCTGCCCCAGTTGGTAGAAGTTGCAATCATACCGGGCTGAACACCGTTAGCGTTAATGCGGCATACAGAATCAATTTTGTGTGCATCGCTATGGAAAACTATGGAATCTATATACTGAGTTTCGAGTTCGGGAGTGAAGTCCACATTGAAATATAGTTCTCCTTCGGGGGCAATTTTTATAGGATTGCTCTTGGAAACCGGCGGCAGATGAACCTTGAATACACTTTTATGAGTTAGTTCGTAACCGGAAATTAATAAATCAATATTACCTTTATTTTTGATAGTGAATTGTTCGGTTTTAGTTTTTCGTATCGGGAAATCCTCGAAGTTAATATCACTGACTTCGATAATTGAGTTGGCTACTTCAGCGTGGAGCATAGCCTTGGAAAATTCCATACATCCGTTGTCAATCATGATTGAGTCTGTGTAGGTACCTTCTTCCAGCATAGAAAATTTGACACTGAATTTCAATGAATCCAAGGGAGGAATCACAGTTGGAAGAGTAACATTAAAGATTGAGAATCCGCGATTTTTATACTTTAAATCAAGATTTTTTATTACTGCCGGTTTATTGGGTGACAGATTATAAATCCAGAAATCACGGTATAGCAGGCTTCCGCCTTTAACAATTCCGAAGGAAGCGAAGGGCGGTTCTATGTTTAGTTTCGGTGCAAAGTACAAAATCGTAATAGTTGTGTCATTGCCTTTTTTGTCGGTAAAAGTTAAGATTGCACGGGCATCCTTGGATACATCGTTAGGGAGCAGACCCCAATAAGCGGTTCTTGTTTTTCCGGGAATGATATCATCGGGATTGTAAATAAACT
>JBAYGQ010000103.1:0-7428 GCA_041666585.1 Bacteroidota bacterium | reverse complement strand
GCCATGCCATTTGCACAAATGCATTACCCGTTTGAAAATAAAGAATTATTTTCCAAGTCATTTCCTGCAGATTTTATAGCTGAAGGAATTGACCAGACACGAGGTTGGTTCTACACTTTGCATAATATAGCAACCGCATTGTTCGATAAACCTGCATATAAAAATATCATTGTAAATGAACTGATACTTGATGAGAACGGCATTAAAATGTCTAAGTCAAAAGGGAATGTTGTTGACCCATTTGATATAATGGATGAATACGGTGCCGATGCAGTAAGATGGTATCTGCTTGTTAACAATCCCCCCTGGAAACCGACTCTTTTCAGCAGGAAAGACATTGCTCAGACTGTTATTTCAGACTTTTTCAGGTCACTAACAAATACATATGCTTTTTTTGCACTTTATGCAAACATTGACGGGTTCACTGGGAATGAGGAATTAGTCCCCGTTACCGAAAGACCTGAAATAGACAGATGGGTGCTGTCACGTATCAATACGATAATTGCAGATTACAGAAAATATATGGATGAGTACGAACTCACAAAAGCTTTAAGATCAGTTCAGACATTCTGTATTTATGAATTATCCAACTGGTACATACGCCGGAACAGAAGAAGATTCTGGAAGGGTGAGAATGACAAGGACAAACGTGCCGCTTATCAAACTTTAAAAGAGATTTTGCTGAAGGTAGTATCTTTGATTGCTCCCGTAGCTCCTTTCCTTTCTGAAGATTTGTATTTACGCCTTAAAAGCGACAATTCACCGGAATCAGTACATCTTTTGGAAATGCCCGAGTCGGATGTTACTTTAATAGACAAAGAATTAGAGCGGAGAATGGAGATAGCCCAGAGAATTGTTTTTCTTGCACGCTCTCTCCGCGAGAAAGCTAAAATCAGAGTACGTCAGCCTCTGAGAAGAATTTTAGTTCCTGTACTTACTCCCGCAGATAGAAGAGATATTCAGCATTTTGAAGAAATTATCAAAGAGGAGTTGAATGTTCGAACTATAGAATTTGTTTCAGGTGATACGGATATAGTAAGAAAATCGGCAAAAGCGAATTTTAAAACAATCGGAAAAAAATTCGGGAAAATAACTCAGCAGGTTGCGAATGAAATTAAAAATTTAAAACCTCAACAGATAAAACAATTAGAACTTGAAAAAGAATTAAAATTAAATATAGCCGGAAATGATGTAATTTTAGATTCCGAAGATATTGAAATTGTAAGCGAAGATATGGAAGGCTGGCTCGTTGCAAGCGAAGCAAATGTTACTGTTGCACTCGATACACAGATGGATGAGGAATTGTTACAAGAAGGTATTGCAAGAGAATTTGTCAGCAGGATTCAAAACTTAAGAAAAAACTCCGGGTTTGAAGTTACAGACAGAATCAGTATTGAGTATAATGCACCTGAAAATTTTCAGATTGCTTTGAATGCACAGAAAGAATACATTAAAAACGAAACATTGGCTTTGACACTCAATTTTAATGATAAATTAAGTGCAGGAGAAGACATAGAAATTGATGAGATTTTGATGAAAGTAAAAATAGAAAAAGAACACTGATTTTACTTTTAATAATGAAATTTAGTATTTGATGTGAAATTGTGGTATTTTAATAATAATTTTAAAAAAATCGTAGATAAGAAATAAAATATTTTTTGATATTAGGATATTTTTCTTATCTTTTCAAAATAATAAGTAATCAATTCGTTTAAAGATTTATTCAAAATTAAAAAAAAGTCCAGAGGGAGCTATGGCAAAAACAACTAAGTCTCAACCGGCAGACAAAAAAAAGAATATTAAATCGGTAGCTTTAAAAGCTCAGCCAAAACCTCAGGCTAAAAAGCCTGCTTTAAAAAACGCTGTCAAAGCTCCTGCGAAGCCTGTTGCCAAAGCAAAGGTACCGGTGAAGGTTGTAGCAAAAGTAGTAAAAAAACCTATTGCTAAAGCACCTGTAAAGCCGGTAGCGAAAGCAAAGGCACCGGTAAAGGTAATAGCAAAAGTAGTGAAGAAACCTATTGCTAAAGCACCTGCAAAGCCTGTTGCTAAAGCGAAGGCACCGATAAAAGTAATAGCAAAAGTAGTGAAGAAACCTATTGCTAAAGCACCTGCAAAGCCTGTTGCCAAAGCGAAGGCACCGATAAAAGCAAAAGCAAAAGCAAAAGTAGTGAAGAAACCTATTGTTAAAGCACCTGCAAAACCTGTTACTAAAGCGAAGGCACCGGTTAAAGTGGTAGCCAAGGCAAAGAAGCCGATAGCGAAAGCACCAGTTAAAGTTGTAGCTAAATCGAAGAAGCCGATATTAAAAGCTCCTGTGAAGACCGTAGCCAAAGCGAAGGCACCGGTTAAAGTTATAGCTAAATCAAAGAAGCCAACAGCGAAAGCACCTGCAAAGCCTGTTGCTAAAGCAAAGGCACCAGTTAAGGTTGTAGCCAAGGCAAAGAAGCCGAATGTAAAAGCACCGGTAAAAACCGTAGCCAAGAAGAACGTATTAATTAAAAAAGGAAGTGTTAAAAAAGCACTTGTTAAGCCAAAGAAAACGGAACCAAAATCAATGAAAAAAATAGTAAAGAAAACTGTTGTTGCTAAACCTAAAGCCAAACCGGCTCCCAAAAAGGTTGCATCCAAAACAGTCAAAAAACCTGTGAAAAAAGTTATAAGCAAATCAAAACCTGCAGTATCTGTAAGCAAAAAATCTGTAAAAGGAAAAGTTGTTCCTAAAGCAGTTGCTAAAAAAGTTTCTCTAAAACCTGTAAAAGGTAAAAAGGTTTTACCAACAAAAGTTATTAAAGCTCAGCTCAAACCTGCACCGAAAGTAGTAGAAAAGAAGAAAGCAACTGTTCCTATTGTTTTTGCAAAACAGCAACCGGGTAAGAAGACTGCTCCTGCTCCGGTAAAGAAAAAAGAAGAAGAAATTCCTGTGGTAAAGCCGAAACCGACTGTTCGTTATTCCGATGCAGACCTTGAAGCGTTCAGAGTCAGGATTGTCGAAATGCGGCTTGATGCACTTGATGAGCTCAGAATGTTGAAAGAAAGACTTGATGATTTAACAAGTTATGATTTTGCCGAAGAAAGTATGATTTATTCAATGCACATGGCAGAACAAGGCTCTGAGGCTATCGAAAAGGAAAAAACTTATGCCCAGATTCAACGAATAAATGAATACCTTAAAAAACTTGATGACGCTTTGGCAAGAATCAAAGATAAATCTTACGGTATTTGCAGAAAATGCGCCTGCTTAATTGCTAAAGAACGTCTGTGGGCAGTTCCGATAACTACATTGTCCGCATCGTATAAAATTCATAACAGATGCCCCGAAGACGGCGTTGACAGAATTGAACCTTTTAAAGAATAAATTGTTGTGAGAGTTAGCTCTGAAAGGGACATCGAGGTATGTCCCTTTATTTTATCCGGGTATAAGCTATATCAAATTTTAAAAAATATAATTAATAATTATTGACTGACTAAATAATGAATGAGATTCAGACATCAGAAAAAAAATCGAAAACGTATTTATTTTTTATACTTGCAATAACACTGATTATAGCTGACCAGATTACAAAGCTTTCAGTCAAGGGTTTCGATATTTTCGGACTCCATCATCAGGGCATGGGACTCGGTGAAAGCATCTCAGTAATAGGTACATTTTTGCAGTGGACTTATGTGGAAAATTCGGGTATGGCTTTCGGAATCACTTTCGGTGCAGGGAAAATTTTCTTGAGCCTTTTCTCTATTATAGCCGGAACAGCCCTCGGATACTATCTTTGTAAGTTAGACAAATTTTCTGTTTGGGTTAGACTTGGAGTAGCTTTGATTTTTGCAGGTGCACTCGGAAATTTAATTGACAGAGTTTTTTATGGTGTCATTTTTAACGAAGGTCCTCTTTTTTACGGTCGTGTTGTTGATTTTATTCAATTCGATATACCTGATATAAATTTAGGATTTATTTATTACACTCATTTCCCGGTGTTTAACATTGCCGATTCCTGCGTTACCTGCGGGGTTGCACTGCTCTTGCTTTTTCACAAACGAATTCCTACATTTGATGAAGTTTTCAGGAAAGATAAATTTCTAAATAAGTCAGGTGCAGAAAATCTCTCTTTGAATGAATCTGAAATTCAGAAAACAGAAGATGAAATTCAATCTCAATAAATATATTAATTCCCGTTTTATGCAGTCGGGAAAGAGACGCCGCTTTGTAAATTTTGCACGGATTGTCGCTTTGCTGAGTGTCATTCTGGGTAGTTTGGCTCTGATAATTTCGCTGTCGGTGCTCGAAGGTTTCGATTCGATGCTAAAGGATACGGCGATTAAATTTACTTCTCATATTTCAATCCGTTCTTACAATTCCAGAAATATTTATTCTTATTACATACGCGAAAAACTGCCTTTGATTAAAGAAATAAAAGACTATTCTTTTGTAATTGAAAGGGAAGGTCTGGTAAGGACAAAATCTTTTATCGAAGGTGTGATGATAAGAAGCTTCGACCCACAGCACGATTTGACAAATCTGAAAAATAATATCATAGAAGGCACTTTTAATTTTTCCGAAAAGTCGGCAAAAGATGTAATTATCGGCAAAGGTCTGGCACGGAAACTAAAGGTGAAAAGCGGAGATTCGGTTGTTCTGTTTGCTATGAAAAAGGAGTTCAGTGCATCGGGAGCCATTCCGGAGTTGGAGAAATTCAGGGTTAGCGGTATTTATGAAACGGGAATGTCTCAGTATGATGATATTTATTTGTACATCCCGTATCAGACTGCGACTGATTTTTTGAGTATGCCGTCGAACCAGGCAAGCTCTGTTGATGTAATGCTCTACGATGTGCAGACTGCTCCTGCGGTTTCCGGCAAAATACAGAATCTGCTTGAATATCCGTATTATTGTTATACTGTATTTGATTTGCACAGACCTATTTTCACATGGATTGAATACCAGAAAGAGCCTATTCCGCTTGTGTTGGGGCTTATTAGTATAGTTGCGGTATTAAATATAATTACGATATTATTAATTACAGTAGTCGAAAAGACACGTTCAATCGGCATCTTACGGGCATTGGGAATGACACGTAAACAGATATTATCTTTATTTGTTTTTCAGGGTACAAGTATCGGTTTGCTCGGAACGCTGATAGGATGCGGCTTGGGCTTAACACTCTGCTGGTTACAACTGCATTTTTCTTTAATTAAATTAGACGGAAGTATTTATTTTCTGGATACACTTCCTGTTAAAATCTCGGTTTGGCACTACGTAATTGTAATCGGATGTTCGCTGTTACTCTCGTTTCTGGCAACACTCATACCCGCATCCATAGCAACAAAAATTTCTCCAATCAGAGCCATAAGATTTAAATAAAAAATTCTGTATTGTCATTAAAAACGACGCTGTCATTGCCACGAAAGCGAAAAAAAACTAAATGTAAAAGAGAAGATACAGTTTAATTATTTAATACAAAAATCAAAAAATAATTGAATACAAGACTTAAAGATTTCAGTATTTTTGTATTAAAAATAATGATGAATGAAGAAAATATATCGAAACGATCAAAAAACATGTCTGCGATAAAATCTAAAGACACAAGCATTGAGGTGATTTTAAGAAAAGAATTATGGAAAAGAGGATTAAGATATCGTAAAAATGATAAAACAATCTTTGGTAATCCTGATATTATTTTTAAGTCTAAAAGAATTGCCGTATTTTGTGATAGTGAATTTTGGCACGGGAAGAAATTTTTAAATGGAGAAATTCCAAAAACAAATTCCGAATTCTGGATAAGAAAATTAAATAAAAATATTGAAAGAGACAAAACCGTAAATAAAATTCTTAAAAAAACTGGATGGACAGTTTTGAGATTTTCAGATAAAGAAATAAAATTAAGTTTAAATCTTGTTGCTAATATAATAGAAAATTATTTAAAACAATAAACAAATAATTATGGATTATATAACTCAACTTCCAAGCGGTCAAAAACAGATAAATAAGTCAGTTGCATTCTGTAATATTTTAAATAAACAACTTCCTCATGGAGATTCAATTATTACTGACATTTTAACTAATTTTGATAAAACAATAAAAGCTCAAAACCCAAAAATAACAACAGGAGCCTTGAGTAATTCACATGGAGATTGGTATGAATGGCTTTTAGCTATTACTGCTTGGAATTATTTTATTGAATCCAAGAATTCGTATTTGGCACTTTTATTACCAAATGTCAGTACTTTCAATGTTGCCGAATTATATAAAAAAGATTTAAGTGATTTAATTGTAGATTTAAGAAAAAAAGTATCTGATAACACTTCTGTTCAACTAATATCATCAAATCCTGATTTTTTATTATTAGACACGAAAAATATTGAACTTTCTGAAAATGATTTTAAACCTATTAAAGTATTAACTATTGAAAACATTCAAATAATTGAAAAAGCATATACAAAATTTATTGCAAAATGTGATTTTAATGATATTATTGGCTATTTATCAGTAAAAACATCTTTAAGACCTGACAGGAGGCTACAAATACCTCACGAAGGGAGCCTGATGAAAGCAATATATATTCACTTGCAAACACGAAAATGGATAATAAATCCAAAAGGCTTAAAATATTATGCTTTCGCAACAAGAGTATCAAAAAGTGATAGGAAAGCATTAAAAACTGTAGCAACTCATTCTATTACTACAGTGTTTAATCTTCCGCAAGCTGCCGTTGATGAAGTTTTTGAAGTCAATTCTATAAATCAAGCATTATTAGCATTTAATGAAATCTTACATTAGAAGCTGCAATTTAATAGCCTCACCTAAAGCTTTAGCAAGTAAGGGTGGTACTGCATTTCCAATTTGTCTACCAGCACTTACTAATGTCACATTATCTTTATTATTACATTTAATAACCCAGTCAAGTGGGAAACTTTGAATTGTAGCCATTTCTATAGTATTTAATCCTCTATTCTCAATTGGATGGATATATTTTCCCTTGGCAGGATTATATGCAGCCGTTCTGATTGTAACTGAAGGTTCATCCATTCTTAAACGACCGAATGTATCCTGTCCTTGATGTTTTCCGTTTTTCCAACAATTTGGTCTCATCTTCATAGGCAAAACTTTAAAGTTTTCTCCTTGCTTTATTAATTTCATACGTTCTACAACAAAATCAGATATATTCATAACAGCGTAATCACTTCTATTTTGTATGTCATTCGGAATTTGTTCAAAAACTTCCTTTAGTTTGATATATGGTTTTGGTATGTAATCCGGTGTTTTATCTAGTTCACTAACAAAATTCAACCAATCTTTTTCACTACTATAATGAGTAGGTAAAGGGAATGCAGGATTTTCAATATTTTTAATACCAATCAAAAAAAATCGGAGTCTCTTTTGTGCCACACCATAATTAGCAGAATTTAAAATAGTATACGATATTCCGTATCCTAATC
>JBAYGQ010000102.1:0-7447 GCA_041666585.1 Bacteroidota bacterium | reverse complement strand
TTTGATAAAAATATTGTATCTTGGACTGATATAAGAAATGTTCTGAAAAAAGATGAAGCTGTTGTTGAAATTGTTCGATTTAGAAAATACGGTATGGTACCGAATAAGTTTAATGAAAGTGTTATGGTTCCGGGTTTTACGGATACTGTTGTTTATGTTGCAATGATAATCACATCTAATACTAAAGATAATCCGGAAATTGTTTTAATGACAAACGGAACGGATTTGGAAAATAAATTTATTAAGCAAATGCGACGTGCTGTTGTTGTATATAAATACGAAGACCTTGATTCTTACGATGTTTACTGGAAAAAAATTGCAGATAAACTAAAAGGGATTTCGACAGTTTATTTGTCGCTCGATGGTGTTTATAATCAAATGAATGTTAATGCTCTTCTTAATCCCCAAACCGGTAAATATTTACTTGAAGAATTAGATATTAGAATTGTTACTAATCCAAAAGATATTATTACATATCAAAAACAGAAAAAGAAAAATATAGAAAATACTGCCGTATTATTTGGTGACCCTAAATATAATATAGATAGTACCAACAGTACTGTATCTATTGCTCTGCTTCCTGGTACCCGAGAAGAAATCAAGAAAATTTCTTTGGATTTGAAAGAACACCAATGGGAGACTAAAGAATATATGGGTGACAGTGCAAAAGAAAGTACTTTGAAGGCTATCGTAAGTCCGAGGGTTCTCCATATTGCAACCCATGGTAAATTTTTGAGTGACGCTAAAAAAGCTAATATCAATCTGACGGGTGGTAATGAAAAGAAATTAAATGAGAATCCATTAATGCTATCCATGTTACTTTTTACCGGAGCAGAGAATACAATTTTATCACCTAAGGAAAAACAATTTGATTCCGATGACGGTATTCTAACTGCATATGAGGCTATGAATCTTGATTTGGACAATACAGAATTAGTTATACTTTCTGCCTGTGAGACAGGTTTAGGAGAAGTTCGTAACGGTGAAGGTGTTTACGGATTACAACGTGCTTTTCAGGTTGCAGGTGCTAAAACTTTAATTATGAGTTTATGGACAGTAAGCGACGAAGCAACACAGGAACTAATGTCTAATTTCTATACGCACTGGCTTGACGGGATGAATAAAAGAGATGCTTTCCGAACTGCACAGCTTGAATTGAAGCAAAAATTTTCATCCTCATATTATTGGGGTGCTTTCCAGATGATAGGTGAATAGTGAAAAGTGAAGAATGAAGAATGAAGAATGAAATTTCACCTTACTTAAGTGATAGAAATTAGAAAATAGAAGATAGAAAAATGGTGTTCCCAAGCGGGAGCTTGGGAACAAGAGTATATAACAAAATAGCCGGTAAAAAAACCGGCTATTTTGTTATTGACTATTTGGTAATTCTACCAATATTTTCTATCCCGAAAATCATAATTAAACGGATAATACATTTTCATATAATAAGGTACTTTATCAACTACAATAACCTTGTTTTTGCAGTATTTATCTAAGAATTCAAAGTATTCTTTCTGCCAAACCAATGCGTTCTGCAATCCCAAAATCCAATGATTTTCTTCGGGAAAAATTATAAGACGCGAGGGTATCCTTAAGGACTGAGCTACTGTATATGCTTCGAGACTTTGTGTATATGGAACACGGAAATCGTATTCACCTGTAGAAATCATTATAGGAGTATCCCAATAAGCTGAGTAAACATGAGGGGAGTGAACATCGTATTTATCCTTCCATTTCGGAATCCAGTAGGGACCTCCGTTTTCCCAATTCGGGAACCATAGCTCTTCTGTTGAGCCGTACATACTGACAAGATTAAATACACCGCAATGAGACACAAATGCACTGAATCTTTTATGATGATTACCTGCAAGCCAGAATACCGCATAGCCACCCGCACTTGCACCTACAGCGGCAATTCTGTCTTTATCTATGTAATGTTCTTTGGATAATGAATCTGTAACGGAAAGAATATCCTGCATGGGTTTGCCGCCCCAGTCCTCGCTGATAGCATCATTCCATTTTTGACCGAACCCGGGTAATCCGCGTCTGTTCGGGGCGATTACTATGTATCCCTGAGATGCCATTAAAAGGAAATTCCATCTGTAACTGAAAAATTGGCTTACTGTTGATTGAGGACCACCCTGACAATAAACAATTACCGGATACTTTTTACCATATGTGAAATCCGGGGGATATACAAT
This sequence comes from Bacteroidota bacterium, assembly GCA_041666585.1. Taxonomy (GTDB): domain Bacteria; phylum Bacteroidota; class Ignavibacteria; order Kapaibacteriales; family UBA2268; genus JBAYGQ01. The sequence goes on along the minus strand of JBAYGQ010000102.1, from coordinate 5,246 downwards.
ATAAGTATGTATTAACTGGCTGTCAACGCTATTAATATATCTTTCTCTTATATCTGCAAGCTTGAGATTTTCGTAATCTTTTCCGTTTACATCAGTTATCGGTTTGAGTTGCAGAAAATTCTCTTTCAGTTCAATAGAGAAAATCTCTGTGGGACGAAGCATAGACCTTTTGCCTGCTACAATAGTTTTGCCGTCACTTGTAATTTCGATACCGCCGTCTATGTTCTGCATTCCGAGTGTTCTGATATTCCATTTTCCATCAGGAACAGTAATATCATAAAGCTGGACTGTAGCTTTCTCTTCTGCGGTAAACCAGATTTTTTTACAATCAGGTGCCCACACCATATCGCCTACCCATTGGTCAAGGTTGTAAGATAATTCTTTTATTTCTGTTGTTTTTCTATTATAGAGCATCAATCGGACTCTGTCTGATTCAAAACCTTCGTGTTTCTGGCTATGATATGCAATCCATTTACCGTCAGGTGAATAGACAGGAAAGCCGTCGGCACCTTTGTTTTCCTTAGTTATGTTTGTGGTTTTGTTTGAATCAAGATAATAAATATAAATATCGTTGTTTGTTGTGAAAGCATATCTTTCTACTTTTTTTGAAGTATAAGCTATTTCCTTGCTGTCGGGAGACCAGCAAATATCTCCGATTCCACCGAAAGGTTTAACGGGGGAATCATATTTTTCATTTTCCATTATATCTTTTGAAGATGTGATTTTGCCTTTATCCGGAATTTCTGCAATAAAGACGTGACTGTAATTATCGGTATTCCATTCGTCCCAGTGGCGAATAGGAACGGAATCAAATAATCTGACTTTAGCTGAAGGTAAGTCCGCATATTTATCCGTTAGGGGACCGCTTACTTTAACTTCTGCCGTGTATAAAAATTTCTTGCCGTCAGGAGACCATTGCAGGTTCGATAATGAATGAGGTAAATCGGAAATCTGAACAGGAGAAATCTCTTTTCCTTTTTTTGCAGGTTTCTGACCGTCCTTTGGCTGTTTAGCAAGGAAGGTTTCAAAATTCAGAAGGAAAATCTGTGATTTACCCGAAACAGAAGATAAAAAAGCAATTTTCTTTCCGTCGGGTGACCAGATAGCATTAGAGCCTTGAATTTTATCGGTTGTAATTTTATATTTTTTTTTTCCGTCTAAGGAAATAACCATTATATCTTTTATATTTTTATTATCCTGAATGACCGGAGTAGTGAGGGAATACAGAATCCATTTGCCGTCAGGGGAGATGCGCGGTTCGGCAACTTTTTTTAATGAAAGCATGATTTCCGGAGTTAATAAATGTTTTTCGGCGGAAAATAGAAAACCGGCATTAGCTATCAGAAAAAAAATCAATATAGTGCTAATGCTGAGTTTGGAACATTTCATAAACAATACCTTTATAATAAATTATATTTTACAATTTTTCAAAAATAAGGATATATTAAGTTATATGCAATTAGATTGAGTTTAATATTAGTGTATAACCTGAATTTTTGTTATTTGAATATCTCCCTTAAAATTACAAATAGCGAAATAAATTCCGCTTTGTACATCTTTCAGATTTGTATGCACATAATTATTGCCTTTGTAAAGACTGATTTTGTCTGTGCTTTGTACTGCATTACCCAAGATGTCTGTAATTATTATTTTACCGTTACTCTCTATTAAAGAATTAATTTCAATTGTGAGTTCGTTATCAACAGGAACAGGAAAGAGCTTTATTTTAAAGCTATTGTTACTATTCAAATTATTGTCAGTAACATCGTTTACAGCAGGTGTTTGGAACACAACAGCGGAAGGGTACTGTGAGCCGAAATAAACAGTGTTTGTTGCAGTCAGTGTATCTCCGGGTTTATAGAGTTCGCCGCCGTTATTCAGGTTAATATCAAACATAGGGTAGTCAGAATCTGTTATGTCAATCCTGAGGCGATGCCCTGTAAGAAAAACCTGGGAAAGGGATTCCAACTCAATCGAAACAGGATAAATCCGATAGGGTGTTAGCAACTCTTCATCGGAATAACTGTTTCTGAATCTCATCCGCTTAATACCCTGTGTTATTATCATAGAGCGTCCGTCGGGGTAAACGTCGGTTAAACGAACACCGAAGTCAGTATCTTTTCTGTCGGATGAAATATAAAGATTGATTACGGTTTTACCGTTAATATTCAAATCACTCTCAAGAACAGGGCTTGTCCAAATCAAAACATCATTCCGGTTTTCAATTGTATCTTTAATATCTCTCGGACCGTCGGGAGTGCTTCTGTCAAATGGATTAAAACGTGAGCCTCCGATTGAAGGAGATGGGTTTTTAGGGTCGAAAAGCACCTGAGCCGAATCATTAATGAAATCAGGCTGAGCAAAGCCAAGAATGCCGTTTTTATCGAGAAAAAGTGAATCGGAGGTTCTTGGCAGATTTTTCCAGTCGTTTGCAGTTTTCCACTGATTGGTTCCCATTTCAAAATATTTTACTGTGGGCTCGTTATCCCATCCGTTCTGAATGTTTCTGATATAAAAATCAAAAAAGCGCTGTGCCGCAACAGATGATGAATCCTTTGCAGAAGGGAATTCAAGTTCACCCTGTTTAAGTAAACCTACATCAGAGTGAAGCCAGGGACCGAACATCAGTTTGTGTTTGAAACGGACGTTTGCACCGCTTTTTTCTTTCAGGTCGTTGAAAGACCTGAGTACCGCATCGGGGAAATGGTCGAACCAGCCGCTGATTATAAACACAGGAACCTGAATGTCTTCGGGATAATCGGAATTATTTTCTAAGGTTTTCCATACTATATCGTATGTGGGATGACTTGTAACTAAGGATGTTGGAAAAAAACCCAAATTCTGAAGTGCTTCAACGTGCTCTTTCCGGTAATCACCGCCGTAAAAATAATCTTCGTATTTTGATTTATAGTCTTTAACCAAAGGTACACAACACACAAGATGGGGCGGTTGTCGTCTTGCGGTTTGATATTGAATTACTCCTAATGCGGAAGCCCCGATAGTTCCTAATTTGCCGTTGCACCAGTTTTGTAGTGCTATCCATTCGATTGCATCGTACCCGTCGAGTCCTCTGTCATAGGAGCTAATATCCTGATTTTTGTTCGAATAAAAGCCGCGCCAATCCAGTACGACATAGTTGTAATTGACTGTATCGGTCATGTGATTAGCGGCACCCGACATTGAAGGGAGTTGGTTCATTATTCGGTAATTATCCTTATTGTAAGGAGTCTGAATAAGGATTACAGGTTTCGGAACAGTCGTGTCAATTGAATACACATCTGCATTAAGATATTTTTTTGCGGTATCTGAAACACGTGTTTCAATGCGGATAGGGTAGTATTTTGCATTGAGATTTACAAATGAAAAAGCAAAAAATATTAGAAGGAATAAGTAAATCTTTCTCATATTGCCTCTGTTATTTTTTTATAAAGATAATTATTATCCTTTGACTACAAAAAAGGAAAAATAGTTTAGTTCTTTTTTAAAAGCTGGATTAAATATTTTACCCTCTGGGATGGTAAGTTTTGTGTACCTCTTTTATATAATCGTTATCAAGATGAGTGTAAATTTGTGTGGTAGAAATATCTGAATGACCGAGCATTTCCTGAACTGCACGCAGGTCTGCACCTCCTTCGAGCAGATGTGTCGCAAAGGAATGTCTGAAAATATGGGGATGCACGTGAATTTGTATTTCAGCTTTTCTTGCAGATGATTGAACTAATTTCCAGATGCTCATTCTCGAAAGTTGGGTTCCGCGCTGGTTCAGAAACAATATATCTTCTGTTTTTCCGCGTTTAACGAAAAGATGGCGAACCTTAAGCAGGTATTGATTAATCCAATCGAGAGCAGAACTACCGATAGGCACAATCCTCTCTTTGGAACCTTTACCGAATACTCTGATAATTTCGGCTTCAACAATTATGTCTTTTATGCGGAGTGTGCAAAGTTCTGAAACACGCAGACCGCATGCATAAAGAAGTTCGAGGATTGCACGGTCACGAACACCGGCAGGCTTTGATGTGTCGGGTTGTTCGAGAATTTTATTGACATCATTTATTGTCAGCGTCTCTGGAAGTTTTTTGGATGATTTTGGAATATCAATATTTTCAGCGGGATTAGAATCCAATTTGTTTGTTGATAACAGAAATTTGTGAATACCGCGAATAGCCGATAGATAGCGGGATCTGCTTACAGGACTTAATCCGAATTCACTTAGAACAAACAAGAAATCTGAAATGTTTTTTGGTTTTGCTTTAGAATATGAAGATAAATTCAGTGAATTTAAATATTCGGCATATCGCTCTAAATCGTGGAAATAGGATTCTTTCGTGTTTTGAGATAATCCTTTTTCGAGCGAAATAAAATGAATGAACTGAGTTAATTCACGCTGAATTTCTAAAGTCAGTTTTTGTTTCTGCTCTGACATTTTCTCAGTTCTCGAAATTAGAACTATCCGGTTCTTCACTTTTAGTTTCAGGAATTTCCTTGTATTCTACCCGCGGATGTAAAGTTGCCACAATTGTTTTCAGGCAGGTTTCCTGAATAATTTTCAAATCACGCAAAGTAATCGAAGACTCATTGAACTGACCGTCAATTAATTTATCATGAATATTTTTTTCGATGGCTTTTTCTAATTCTTCATTTGTTTTAAACGGTACTTTGGATAAAGCTTCGCATGAATCACATATCATGACGATTACGGTTTCTTTTGAGTTAGGTTTAATGGAATGATAACGATACTCTTCAATATCAACCGGATTACCGTGAGCCTCTTCCAAAGCCTTAGCATAGAAATGCTTTATAACAGAATTGCCGTGATGCATAGGTATAAAATCAACAATTCGCTGGGGCAACTTGTACTCCTTTGCAAGTCTGATACCGTCATGAACATGCTGGCGAATAGCGTCGGCACTTTTTTTCGGTGAAAGCGAATCATGTTTATTGTCCATATTTATCTGGTTTTCAGTAAAATATTCAGGTTTTATTATTTTGCCGATGTCATGGAAATAAGCGCCTACCTTAGCAAGCAATGAATTAGCTTTAATTGCTAATGCACATTTTTCGGCTAACATTGCAACCGATAAAGTGTGCTGATATGTTCCGGGAGCTACTTCATTGAGTTTGGCAAGAAGGGGATGATTGATATCCTCAAATTCCTGCAATCTTAAATCTGTTGTAACATTAGAAAATCTTTCAAGCAGAAAGAGCATACCGAATGTAATGAGGGGTGAAAATCCTGCGTTGAG